>JANNGQ010000452.1:0-5574 GCA_031403975.1 Planctomycetota bacterium | reverse complement strand
CAGCCCGTTTCACGAAGTGTGGAATCAGTCGATCCCCAGTAAAGGTGATTGGCCGTTTCATCATTGGCCAGATAAAAGTCCAGCAGTCCGTCGTCATTGAAGTCTCCGGCGACGACGCCAAGCCCCTTGACTCCGCCCCTGAGACCGACCCTGTCCGACCAGTTCTCAAACCCGCCGTCGCCCCGATTATGCCATAATTGTGCCGTGGTCTCGTCATACTGATTGGGACCGCACAGGTCGCGCACTTTCAGGACGTTGTGACATTTCACATCGGTCGAGGGAGACCACTCGACATATCTGGCAAGGAAGAGATCCGGCAGAGCATCCCTGTCAATGTCCCCCCAGGCGGCAGCTGTGGCCATGCCGACAGCGGGCAGCTCGCCGGCATTGGCCCCTTCGGAGAAAGTTCCGTCACCCTCGTTTCGATAAAGCCGACTGCGACCGTAACAGTAAACGAACACATCCGGAAAACCATCACCGTCAAAATCTGTCACCGTACAGCCCAGTGAGTAATCTGCCGGCTCAGACAATCCGGCCATTCCTGTCGTATCGGTGAACTTCCATTTTCCCCGGTTCCGATGAAGCCCTGCCGCTAAACCACGGACGGTTGGCGGTAGTGGATCAGCCGAGATTTCTCCGCCGCCGGTGAAGAACAGATCGTTGGCGCGATCCAGATCGTAATCCACCTGAGCAACGCCGCCGCCAAAGCTCTCAATGAGATAGAATCGACCGCTCTCCCGACCATTGCGATGAACGAATTCAATTCCCGTTCGATCGGTCAGGTCCTCAAACCAGTCGTCCGCCAGAACGGTGTTGTCAGAGGAATCGGCCGGGGTTGATTCAGCTTGAAACGTCGTGGGCTGTTGTTGACGTGGCGTTTCACCGGCCGGCACACGTTGCGTGATCTGTTCACGTCGGGAATTCGACTCGCATCCTGTGTCCAGGAGGCAAAGCATCAGGAGAATACAGCCTGGCCACTCCTTGGACACATGCAACCACGATACGAAGACTCGCTGAACGGCATTCTGGGGCGAATCCTGACAGCCGCGGTTCATTGCACCACCGCAAGTCCTTTCCAACTCCCAGACCAATGTGAAAGTCCAGCCGGAGACTGAGTGCCGCAACAGAAACGATAGTCCCCGATCCACTGGATTTCAACGGTCTGAATCGCCATCGTCGTTTCAGTCCTGGTGATCAATCCCCGATTCGTCTTCGCCAGATTCCCAGGCTCCGAACGGATCGTCGAATTGCCGCCACTTGATCGGTCCCAGGTCCATTTCCGGATCTGTCAGCAGGCACGCATGCAGTGCCTGTGAAACACCGTTGTGATCCATATCATGGCTGATGATCACAAGTTCCTGGCGGCGGTCGCCCCACTCGTCGTCCCAGACAGATTCAAGTTCGGCGACCAGCTCCGGATCGTCGGCCGGCCAGTCTTCGCGACGCGTCTCTGCCCACCAGAGTCCAGCTGGTTCCGCAGTGAGTACCTGTCCGGTCTGCGACCACAGGCCGGAAACCTGATTGCGAGTGGCAAGCCAGAAATAACCTTCGGATCGAAGGATGTGCGGAGCCTGTGCGCTGTTCATCCAGAAGTTCCAGAATCGCTGAGGATGAAAAGGTCGGCGTGCCCGGTATGCGAACCTGCGGAGTCCGTATTCATCGCACTCATCGCCGTCACTTTCAAGCGGTATGCATTGCGACGAATCGGAATCGTCCGGCCGCTCCGATCCGAAGCGGCCTGTGTTCAGAATTTCCTCCGGCAGAACCTCGCCATCCCGGATCGCCAGCACGCGGGCATCAGGATTCAGTTTTTTGAGCAGGGCCAGCGCCTGGCCGGCTTCTTCAACCGAGACAAGATCCGTCTTGTTCAGCAGCACGACATTGGCGAACTCGACCTGATCAGTCAACAGCCTGGCAATGTCGCGGTCGTCGTCAACAGTGCCGATACCCCGGTCTCTCAGTTCGTCGACACATTGAAAGTCGTCCAGAAAAGTTGCGGCATCGACGACGGTGACCATCGTGTCGAGTCTTGCGGAAACTGACAGGGAGTCCCCGTTCTCACAGACGAATGCAAACGTCTCGGCGACCTGCCTCGGTTCAGCGATGCCGTTTGATTCAATCAGCAGATAGTCATGGCGTCCTTGACGAGCAAGTTCAGCCACTTCGCTGAGCAAGTCCTGTCGCATCGTGCAGCAGATGCAGCCCCGAGACATTTCAATCAGCTTCTCGCCAGTGCTGGTGACAGATGTCGCCCGGGAAGTCTGAAGATCACTTGCGCTGCCGTCGCCCGTCGTATTCACAATGACCGCGACCGTGAGGCCGTCAAGACTTCGGAGCACATGCCTCAGAACTGCCGATTTGCCCGCACCTACGAATCCGGAAATCACTGTAACCGGGAGTATTTTCATGGAATCGATGCCAACAGGCGACAAATGCAACGTGAAACGTGGAGGGAATTTCCGAGCGGCATCAATCCGGGTCTGGCGGCACTTGAGATACCGAAGTCGCGAAAGTGTAGCTGAAGTCGTGAGACTTCAGGTCGGAGCCAGGCGAATTGCGATGAACACCACTGAACGTCTGCTCAAGTCCGTCTTGAGACGATTTCCAGGACGGGCGTAGACTGCCGCGACAAACTGATGCTCTTTTACCCCTTCTCGGCGGGCAGCGCTCATTCTGCGCGGAATTCCATGGCGTTTCGTCCGATGACAACTCTGCGCCACGCCGTCACAGCCTTTGTGTTGCTGATTCTTGCGCTGGTCGTGGTCGAAGTCGGGCTGCGGTGCGGGGCCCGTCCGGCGATGCCGTTGATTGCCTTGCAGTGTTCAGTTGAAGATCAGTCGCTGCTGGTTGCCAGCGGTGTCTGTCATCATGAACTGCAGCGGCTGCTGAAGACGACTCATCAGGCCAGTGAGCGCAGTGCATCGCATCCGATCCGAGTCAACTCGCTGGGCATTCGCGGGGAAGAACCGGACGTGCCTGCTTCCGACGGAATTCTGCGTATCCTGCTGCTCGGCGACGATACGATCTGCGGGACTGCCGTCGGCGAGGACGAAACTGTGGCGGCCCGGCTGAAGCAGTTTCTGTCGAGGGAGTCCACAGCCGGCATCGAAGTCATTAACGGCGGCATCCCCGGCTATTGTCCACTGTTATCGTGGCTGAAGTTTGAGCAGGATCTGGCGAAGCTGAAATCTCAATTGGTGATACTGCACGTCGACATGTCTGATGTTGCTGATGACGCAGGTTACCGAAGTCTGCTGATGACTGAAAAAGATCATGCGGTCTGCACACATTCGACGCTGCGGTTGCCGACTCGGCCCCAGCCTGCGTTCATGCAATTTGTCACGCAGTCGGCAACCGCCAGCTGGCTCTTCGCGCGGACCCGAGAGCATGGGCCGAAACTGCTTTCAGACTCGACAGCGTTATCAGCACGAGAAAGCTCACTGGCATGGATCGCCGACAATCAGCCGGATCTTCGACTTCAGGTTCGCCATGCCCTGTCGCCGATTGAGTCACTCCAGGCAGCCGTCGAGAAATCCGGCGGCCGTCTGCTCGTCACGACCGCGCCGGTGTTGTGGCAGGTGCTGCCGGCTGAAGAGGCTCCCCGACTGAGCGCGCGTTGCGGCGTCTCAGGTGTGACTCCGTTCAGGAGTCGGTTACCATTCGAGATCCTCAGCCGATTCTGCGAGCAGTCAGGAATTCAATACTGTGATGCATCGCCGGCGTTTCGCGGCGGCAGCGATGCCGTGAAACTGTTCGCCGCCGATGCTCCGGTGCTGTCGCGGGTTGGGATGGCACTCTATGCCCGCGAAATCGCGCGATACCTTGTCCGGAACCCGCCGGCGAAGTGGTAAACTTCGATTGGAATGAAGGCCCGGTCCGCGTATATCTTGCACTCGGACGACGCTCACATGAACCCGCAGCGTCCGTTTTGAAGTTGCGTATTTTCTCAGAGCTGAAGGCTCGACAGGATGTAGCCAGTGGCGTAAGCCACTGGAACTTGTGAATTCATTGCGATCAGCCTTGAAAAGGGCGACATGATGCCGACTCCTGTCGCCCTGAACGGCAACGCCTTGAAGGATTTTTCACAATGATACATGAGGGAATGCGTTCGTAGCCGAAGTCGTGAGACTTCGGAGTCACCGGGTCACCCCCGAATTCTCACGAATCCGGCTACAAAATTCACGCTTCGTTTCAGTGTGCTGTCGAACACAATACACAGGGTAAATCCGTAATGAAAAGCGCGTTTGAAGTGGCGGAGCAGTACTTTGATGAAGCCGCGACTGTCATGGATTTGTCCAGCAGCATGCGGCAACTGCTCCTCATTCCTGAGCGTGAAATCAAAGTCCAGGTTCCGATGAAACGGGACAACGGCGAAATCGCGACCTACGTCGGCTATCGCATGCAGCACAACAGCGCCCGAGGTCCGATGAAGGGCGGGATGAGATATCATCACGAAGTCAGTGCCGATGAAGTGCTGGCGCTGGCGTCTCTGATGACCTGGAAAACGGCTGTCGTTGATCTTCCATACGGAGGAGCCAAAGGCGGCATCAGCGTGAATCCCAAAGATCTGTCGATCGATGAACTGGAACGGCTGACGCGCCGCTTTGTGGACGAAATTCACGATCTGATCGGACCGGAAAAAGACATCCCGGCACCCGACATGGGCACGAATGCTCAGACGATGGCCTGGATCATGAATCAGTACGAGAAGTTTCACGGCTTTAACCCGGCCTGCGTCACCGGAAAACCGGTCGAACTGTACGGAGCTGAAGGACGAGAGGAAGCCACCGGACGAGGTGTCGGCACGTTGACGCTGGCGCTGCTGAGAAAGTTCGGCCGGTCGATCGAATCATCAACCGTAGCGATTCAGGGGTTCGGCAACGTCGGCACATTTACGGCCGCGTATCTGCATAAAGCCGGCGGTAAAGTGATCGCGATCTCCGACGTCAGCGGAGCGGTTTTCAATCGCACGGGGATCGACATCACGATGGCCCTGGACTGGGTACGGGACCGCAAGAGCCTTGCCGGATTTCCTGGTGGTGACTCCATCTCGAACGATGCATTACTGGCTCTCGATGTCGACGTTCTGATCCCCGCAGCACTGGGCAGTGTGCTGACCGAAGACAACGCTAACGAAGTGCGGGCGAAGTTCATTGTCGAGGCAGCGAATGGCCCGACAACTCCGGAAGCCGATGCCGTCTTTCGCCGGCGTGAAATTCCGGTACTTCCGGATATCCTCGCCAATGCCGGCGGTGTTACAGTCAGTTACTTCGAATGGGTTCAGAACCAGCAGTACTTTCGCTGGGATCTGAGCCGCGTCCGGGAAGAACTGGAACGCACGATGACTCGCAGTTTTGACCGTGTCTGGGCTCAGGCGGAAGAGAAGAAAGTCCCGCTTCGCACAGCCGCGTACCTGCTCGGCATCGGCCGTGTCGGTCGAGCCACGGTGCTGGGAGGAATTTGAACTTCGTCCTTGTCGCTGTGTCATTAACCTTTCGCAGCGTCAAACCCCCTCATCCGGCCTTCGGCCACCTTCTCCCCCGATCTCGGGGGAGAAGGGACATGCGGTCGAAC
>JANNGQ010000451.1:0-4460 GCA_031403975.1 Planctomycetota bacterium | reverse complement strand
GTTCCACTGCGTCACGCGCCAGAACTTGGCGGAGTGGCAATTCAAATGACCACGTTGCCATGATGCATCGATGGAATCTCCCCGTATATCGAGAGCCTTCCTGAAATCTCAAGAATTCGAGGTCCATTTTCGACGGGGTGTCGTCTCTGATTCTGGTGGTCCCTTTCCAGAAGAATCTATACTGATGCTCGACACGCCCCAACATGTTGATCCCTGCGAGCCGTTTCGCGGATATCTTCGGGTCTTGGCTGTCCTGCAGCTCGACCGACGGCTGCAATCCAAGGTGGATGCCTCAGACATCGTGCAGCGGACCATGCTCAAGGCCCATGCGTCGCTGCCGTCGCTGCAGGACCAACGTCCCCCGGTGTTGATGGCCTGGCTGCGGCAGATCTTGACGAATGAGCTGACTGACGCGGTCAAGCATTTCCAGCGGGACAAGCGCGATATCGGTCTGGAAAAATCGATCGAACAACAGGTCGACGAGTCCGCCTGCAGGATGGAAAGCTGGCTGGCGGCCGACCATTCGACTCCCAGCCAGCGTGCCGTCCGCAATGAAGACATGCTCCGCCTGGCTGATGCGCTCCTGCAATTGCCTGACGACCAGCGTGAGGTCGTTGTGCTCAAACATCTGAAAGACATGCCGCTGAGCCAGATCGCGGCCGACACCGGGCGAACTACGGCCTCCGTAGCGGGTCTGTTGCGGCGGGGACTGGAGCGGCTGCGGGAACTGTTGGGAGACACGAACAATCACAATAAACAGGAATAGACCATGTCGCCCGATGCGGACCCAGTGTTGTCCAATGACGAACTTGATGCCGTTATCGCAGAGTATTTCGCTGCCCTGGAACGGGGCGAGACGATGGATCGGCAGCAGTTCATCGACCAGCACGTGCGGTTTGCTGACCAGCTGCGAGCGTTCTTCATCAACCACGACCGCATGGAACAGGCCGCTCGCGCGCGGAGCGCAGAACAACAGACGGTCATCTACTCGCGCGACGTGTCTGCGGGACTGGTAATTGATGGTCGCTTCAAGCTGCTGGAGAATATTGGCGAAGGGGGCATGGGTTCGGTCTGGTTGGCGGAGCAGCGGAGTCCCGTCAAGCGCAGGGTCGCCGTCAAGCTCGTCAAGGCGGGAATGGACTCGCGGCAGGTTCTGGCGCGGTTCGAGGCCGAACGTCAGGCGCTGGCATTGATGGATCACCCACATATTGCGCGAGTCTTCGATGGTGGATTGACCGAACAAGGCCGCCCCTATTTCGTCATGGAATATGTCAAGGGCATCCCCATCACGAAGTACTGCGATGAGGCGCGACTATCACTGCGAGAACGACTCAAGCTCTTTGTCCCCGTCTGCCAGGCTGTGCAGCACGCTCACCACAAGGGAATTGTCCACCGCGACCTGAAGCCATCGAACATTCTGATCTGTCTGTATGACGGCCAGGCCGTTCCCAAGGTCATCGACTTTGGACTGGCGAAGGCTCTGCATCAGCCACTGACCGAGCAGTCGATCCACACCGGCCACGGGGTCATGCTCGGCACACCAGTTTACATGAGTCCCGAGCAGGCTGAGTACAACAACCTCGACGTCGATACGCGGACGGATGTTTATTCGCTGGGCGTGGTGCTCTATGAACTTCTCACTGGCACGACGCCGCTGGAGCGTGACCAGGTGCAGCGGGCGGCGTACGATGAGATTCTGCGGCTGATCAAAGACGTCGAACCGGCCCGGCCGAGCCTGCGTCTGAGCGGGAGCAACAGGCTGCCCAGCATCGCGGCGCAAAGAGGGCTTGATCCCCGGCAGTTGTGTCGTTCGCTGTCCGGAGATCTGGACTGGATCGTCATGAAGGCGGTGGAGAAAGAACGCGGCCGGCGATACGACACGGCAACAAATCTGGCGCGGGACATCGAGCGGTTCCTGAACGAGGAAGCGGTTGAAGCCCGCCCGCCCAGTACCGCCTATCGCCTGCGAAAGTTCATCCACAGGCACCGCAGGGAAACGATCGCCATTGCTGTCACGTTCACGGCGCTCGTGCTGGCGATCACCAGCACGACACTGGGCATGATCCGAGCAAACCGGGCCGAAGAGACGACTCGCGAGGCCCTGCACGACATGACAGTTGAACGCGACGCCAAAGTGAAATCGCTGCAGGCCGAGTCGTTACTGCGGGCAGAGTCGGAACGGCAACGTCTGGCTGCCATCGAGTTGGAACGAGTCGCCCGCGAGAAGACGCTTCGCGCCCGGCAATACCTCTATGCGTCGCAAATGAACCTGGTGCAATCTACCTGGGACTCGGATCACGTCGGAGGAGTGCGCGAGATTTTGTTGCAACAGCTTCCCACGGATGGTGAAGCGGATCTCCGGGGTTTCGAATGGCATTACTGGAATCGGTTGCTCAACACGGCCGTGTCGCGCTGGCGGATTCCCGCTGCGGACGACGACTACCTCGAGAACCCGCCCGTCCTCAGTGCGGACGGGACGCATGCGGCCACTTCGTATTCCCTTTGGAGTGACCACTCCTGGCGAATCGAGATTTGGAATTTATTGTCAAAGCAGCGCGTCATGTCATCGACGTTTGGCCCTGCCATCCAGCCCTGCGCCTTTTCGCCGGACGGTCGACGAATCGCAGTTGCCGCGGACATGGCGGCGTATGGCTTTGCAAAAATTGAAATGCGAGTGATCGACGTTGCCACGGGTGTTGAAGTCTTGCGACTGGACACCGGTTTCAAGTTCATCGATAGCAACAGCATCGCGTTCAGCCCCGACGGAACACTGCTGGTGGCGAACGTGATTCGCATCAACAGTGAAGGGGCCGAAACGACAGAGTGGGTTGCCTGGAATCTCGACACCGGCCAGGAACAGGCCCGGCTCGCCTGTCCAGGTCTCGCTCGCACGCGGTTCAGCTTCAGTCGTGACGGAAAGCTGGTGGCGGGCATCGCCCGGTTTGATGATTCGGGCTGGGGCACGTGGCCGCGACTATGGAACATCACCAACGGCGAGGAAATTACCCGTTTTCCCAGGTTCGACTACGAGAATTTGGAGGATGTCGTGCTGCGTCCCGACGGTGCCGTGCTCGCCGGAATCGTGCGGAGCTTCTCGGGGGAAACCACGATCTATGAATGGTCGATCGCCACGGGTGAAGAGCTGAACCAAATTAAACGTCAGACGTTTGAAATCAACCAATTGCGTTATGACCCCAATGGGGGCTTCCTGTTTGGGCTGGGAGGGTTGTCGATCATGGCGTGGGAATCGGAAACCGACGAGCCCGACCTCCGTCTGCCCGGGCACGAATCGCCCGTCTGCGACATTGCCTTCCACCCGTCCGGCCGCCTGAGATCCGTCGATGAATTCGGCAACGTCATGCAATGGGACATTTCCGATTATTACTCTCCGGAACCAGCTGCGCCCGGAGTGGCGACCTATGTCGACAGCGTGCGGGCTGTTGACCGGCAGGGAACGAGAGCCGCATACTACGAGGACGTTTCTAAGGACGGACAGGATCTCCACCGTTACGACCTCAAGGTCGTCGATCGTGACGGAGACGTGCTTGTCCGGAAAGCGCTCTCTGGCAGGCGGCATTACATCAACGAGAAGTTGCAGTTCAGCCCCAGTGGCAGTCTGCTCGCCGCGATAACCACGAATCACGATCAGTCCGACGGCGTGATCCACGTCTGGGAGACGGCATCGCTCGCAGAACGTTACACGCAGATCTATCCCGGTGGGGCGGATGACGTGGGGACGAAGGTTGTGGACATCGACGTCCATCCGGTGGAAACGCATCTCGCTGTACTGCTGCATGAACCGCGATCTGCCAAGGTGCAGGTTATCGACCTGTCCGGAAAGTCGGCGGTCCGCGATGTATTCTCGACACCGCGAAACCCGGGATCATGGTCGGTAGGAGAGTGCTGCCGCAGCGGATTGGCGTGGAGTCCCGATGGCGCATCACTGGCGATTTCGGTAGAAAGACTGAACGAATCTGAGGGGAACTGGCTGCGGGTCGTTCTCATGGATGCAAACTCGGGCGCGGTGCAATGGGAATGGACAGGCGACGTCCCGTCGACTTCCAGTCCGGCATTCAGTGCCGACGGCAAACTCGTGGCGATCGGCGTCGATCATGCGTACGACGGCATCGGACCGGAGACACACGTCTGGGACGTCAGCTCGGGGAACCGGCTTTACGCTCTGAAAGGGCATCGTCATCCCGTCATCAGCGTCGCCTTTCATCCGCACCAGCCGCGTCTGGTGTCGGCATCGTGGCATTACGGCGATGAACAGGGAGAGGTAATCGTTTGGGATCTGACGACAGGCCAACCCATTGCGCGCTGGAACGATCTGGACAACACGCCGTCAGACGGCGTGCACTTCAGCACCGACGGCCTCCGTCTGCTCTTCAGCGGGCACATGCAGTTGCCCGAACTCAGCGGTGCGAGCGAATTCATGATCTGGGACGGCACGCCGGTCC
>JANNGQ010000450.1:0-2689 GCA_031403975.1 Planctomycetota bacterium | reverse complement strand
GCATCAATGACTGCCGGATCGAACTGAGTTCCGCGGCCTTCGCGCAGGATTTCGAAACACTTCTGACGCGGGAACGGCTCTTTGTACGGTCGTGTGCTCGACAAGGCGTCAAACACGTCGGCGACCGCGACAATGCGGCCTTCCAGAGGGATATCTTCGCCCTGCAGACCGAGCGGATAGCCTTTGCCGTCCCAGCGTTCGTGATGAGTCTGAGCGATTCGGGCTGCCAGCATCAGGAGGGACGAGGATCTCACATGCAGCATGCTCTCGCCGATGCGGGTGTGGGTTTTCAGAATGTTCCATTCTTTTTCCGATACGGGCTCGATGATCTGCCGCCCCAAAGCACAGTGTTTCTTGATCAGGTCATACTCGTCGACCGCGAGCTTGCCTGGTTTGAACAGGATCGAGTCCGGTATACCGATCTTGCCGACATCGTGCAGCTGCGCTGCCTGTTCCAGCATTTCCAGGCGGTTGCCCGGATAACCTAACTGTCGGGCGATGATGGATGTGTAACGTCCGACACGGATCACGTGATTGCCGGTGTCGTTGTCACGGTGCTCTGCGGCGCGGGCCAGGCACAGGATCAACTGCTGGCGGGTCGCATCGAGCTGCCGCGTGCGGCGTTCCACCTGCTGTTCCAGCCGGACTGCTTCGCTGGACGCCATGTCATAGTGTTTCTTGATCACCAGCGCATTGCGGATTCGCGGGAGCAATTCGTTCGGGTCAATCGGCTTCTGCAGAAAATCGCTCGCACCCAGATCCAGGGCCTGCTTGCGAGTCGCCGGGTCGGACGCCGCCGTCAGAATCAGTACCGGAATATGCTGCAGCACAGGGTCGAGTCCGATGACACGCAGGATATCCAGACCGTTGACCTCCGGCATCCGGATGTCCAGCAGCAGCACGTCAGGGAGTTCCTTGCGCAAAAGGTGCAAAGCCTCGCGGGCATCGCTGGTCGTGACGAAATTCTCATAGCCTTCCATCTTCAGATGCTGACGGAATGTCATCACGTTCAGCGCTTCGTCGTCAACAATCATGATTTTGGCCGTCTTGTCGACCGACCGCAGTGTCAGGAACGTCGCGGATGAACCAGCGCGGCCCGGTTCCCGGAAAACTGGCGGCGAAGGACGGTTGGTGCTCGAAGCTGACGGCTGGTCGTCATCGTCTGACAGAACGCGGAACGGAGCGGCAGTCACAAAGGCTGATGATCCTGCATTCGCGGACGCGGTGATCGCGGTCGGCGGAGATGAATTCTTTACTCGGATCGATGGACCAGCTGCCGACGACAGACCTGCATCGCTGCCGAGCGGCCTCCGCGGCGAACCCGTTTCGCCGCTCCGACCGGGAACCGTGCTCCGCAATGATTCCAGGGACGCGATGGTCGAGCGGATCTCATCCAAAACAGATTCTGCGGACGTACTCAGCGTGTCTGACATGGCCGACTGCCGATCGATGATTCGGTGACTCGGAGCGATCGTTAAATCGTCTGCGCAGGAAGCCGCGCAGGCAGGATGCTCCCGTACGAAGTTAGCTCGTAGTCGAAATGCAACACGAATTCGCGCAGGACGTTTCCTGTAGCGGCAAAGCAACAATGTTCTGCAGCCGTCACGCCCGGACTGATCGGCAGAACCGGCAACGTCGTCAGAAGTGCGCGATCCCGTGCGACGGGAAAACGTTCATTCACCGATCGAAGGTCGTTGCCGCGACTGCTTACGATCCGATCGCACATGCTTCTCGTTCAACCTTCGCTGGCGAGCCCCCTTAGAAGGTTTCGTCGCTTTGCGTTTCACCGGGGCGACGGCCACCGACAATATCAGTTCCATGAGCTTCGTCCGGCAGTCGTCGACATTGCGGCTCTGATCACGATAGCGCTGACTGGTGATCTGCAGCAGGCCTTCTTTTGTTATCCGGCGGTTGTACCGCGCCACAAACCGCTCCCGTACATCTTCCGGAAGCGATGTCGTGCGAGTCACATCCCAGTTCATGATGGCCTTCGAGCTGACCTTGTTGACGTTTTGCCCGCCCGGACCGCCGCTCCGCGCATACGCAAGCTGAAATTCATTGTCCGGTATCTGGATTCGGTCGTTGACGAAAAGCATGAGATGAAACTGCCTGGCGCGAACCTTGTATTCTCAGCAGGTGGGACTCTGGCACTGAGTTGTTCGGTAGTCAAATCGACGCAGATGTGTGAGCATTAAGAGAATCTCCCATCATGCCGCGCCAGCCGAACGCGCTAGCGTCGGGCTATTGCCATGAAAACGCTGGAGATTGCTGGCCCGCAGCTAGCGCTGTCGGCTGATTTCAGGCCCAGGTATTTTCCCATCATCCCACGCCCGCCGGAGATTGTCGCCGTGAAACTCCTGTCCCTGCTGAGCTGCCTGACCGCTCTGAGTATTTCATGCATCGCGTTCGCTGACCAGGCTCCAAAAGCCATCGCGTCAACCGAAGTCATTACCTCTGAAACGCCCGGTCATGCGACGAAAATAGAAGCAGACATCAACGGCGCGAAGGATCTGTATCTTGTCGTGACCGACGGCGGTAACGGTTTCGGCAGCGACTGGGCCGACTGGGCCGAACCTCGACTTGTCGGCAGCAACGGCGAACTGAAGCTTACGGACCTCAAATGGAAATCGGCTGAGTCTGATTGGGGCAAGGTCGGAGTCAACGTGAATGCTGATGGCGGTTCGATGCG
>JANNGQ010000449.1:0-4193 GCA_031403975.1 Planctomycetota bacterium | reverse complement strand
CTGAATCCTGAATCCTGAATCCTGAATCCTGAATCCTGAATCCTGAATCCTGAATCCTGAATCCTGAATCCTGAATCCTGAATCCTGAATCCTGAATCCTGAATCCTGAATCCTGCAGACTGACGGCGTCAATCCACGTCGGCTGCCCGCACAGGAAACCTGCGAACAACTCCCGTAATGACCCCGAGAATCTGGCGCGTGGCCAGGAAAGGTGTTCCCGGGACTGCCGGAACAAGATTGTCAGAACCGTCCTGAACGGTGCAGATGACAACGGAATGGCGGTCATCAAGAGCCGCGACATGGCAACCGCTTTGAACAGGCAACTCTCGGTTGATCATCAAATAGTCGCCGCTCACGATCTGCAGTGAAGCCAGTGCGTTAGTTTCCACTTTAAGACAAGTCACATCAATACCCTCGAAGACGCTGTTGAACGAAACGACTTCGCCGGCTGACATCGAAGGCTGGATCGGACCGCTCGAAGGGGCACTCCCCATCAGAGAAAATGAATAGCGTTTCTGCGGACCATCACACAGCTGAATCGCACGAGACATATTCTGTTCACGAATAATCAGGCCTTTGCGTTCGAGCGCCTTCAGGTGGCACATGACACCATTGGGAGACCGGATGTCGAAATGCAGGCCAATCTCCCGGACAGTCGGGCCATATCCGCGATTGACAATCTTGTCCCGCAGGAATTCATAGATTTCACGCTGTCGCTTCGTCAACGACAGTTTTTTTGCGGTAACCGACATCCCATTTTTTCCATGGACAGTCGCCACAGCAGGGTTCGCTGACCGGTGATCCGAAGTTCGATTCGACATTTCTGGTCCTGAAACCGATTTAATCAAAGCACACCCCACTTCATCAAACTCTCAACGATTGCATACGCGTCCACAGTCCAGATTGTTTGCCAGCCGGCGATTCCTGAGTCCGTTGCGCAGCTCTGCAGAGGGCATCGATCGAAATCGCCGCTCGCGATCTCATCGATCGCCGCAAACGGAATGCCACACATGTAAACGGATATGCAGTCTGAGCATTGAACCGAAGCCAGGCACTGTTGCAGCATGGTATCTTCGCGAAAAACTCTTCAAGAACATCGCTGGAACCGAAACTGAGACCCTTCGATGCTGTCCGATTCGCCGTCAGTGCCACAAAATCATCTCCAATGTACCCGTCAGGGTTGACGAGTGTACTGTATTCGATCTCGTCGGCAAACATCGAGTCCCGAAAGTCGGCCATTCTACCGGTGGAGAAGCCCGGCTTTTTGAAAAAGCCGGGGCTTCTGAATTGTTGTGCAACGCCTTACCTCAGCACTTTCTGAACATTCTCGGTCAGTTTGTCTGCAGCGATCGATGTTGAGACAACTTGTCCCCGGGCATCCAGCAGCCACACAGTGGGACTGTTGGCGATTCCCCAGAATCGCACCAGAGGACTGTTCCAGGACCGCTGACCGGCGTCTGGAAGGAAAATCTGCTGTCCGGGGACGGCATGAGCCTCCATAAATGTGTTCATAACGGACTCATCTTCATCCAGGGTCACGCCGACCATCCGCAGTCGATCGGAAGAGATCTGTGAACGGATTGATTCCAGCACGGGCAGGAAATCCTCGGTGAAGTCTTCACTCTCGGAATCCCAGAAGTAGATCAACGTGGCCTTGCCCGGGAACTCGTCGGATGAGACGAATCCACCATCGGCAGTCGGACCGGAAAACTGGGACAGCACCTGTCCCGGCAGTGCCAGGCGTCGCAACGACGCCGTGGCCTCCTGGCCTTGTTCCGATGTTGCGAATTTTCCGGCAAGGACAGAGTAGCACAGTTTTGATTCGGTCATCAGTCGAGTGGCCACTGCCGCATCGTCAGTGGCGACCGACTGCAGTTCACAGCTGCGGGCAGCACCGAAGAGCAGGTTGACGGCTCGCTGAGACTGCTCTGGAAAGCGATCGGCGAATTCGCGCGCCCAGTGCGAAAACGTCTCAAACCAGACGGGCTCTTTCCTGCCGATCATGCCGGCCTTTGTATGTGCAAAGCGAGCGATGTAATACACACCTTCGGCTGCAGCGATAGACTTCGCGTCTCGGTCATTCAGCGCCTTGACGTCGGCATACAGCAAATCGGCGTCTTCCTGTGTTCCCGACAGGGCCATCTGGAATCGAGCCTCCAGGAGATGTCCGATTGCCAGATGAAACTGCGGCTTCCGGGACTCGTCACTCATCGTCAGACGCAGTACCCTGGTCGCCATCTCGACAATGCGTTCGTTTCGATCGCGGCGGGCGGTCCTGGCCTGTTTGAGATCCGTCGGCACGACCGCAACCCGCAGCTGCTGGATTTCCCGCAGCGTCTTTGTCGCGTCGTCATCAGGGAACTGCGATTTCGAAATGGCTTTGTCGATCCCGGTGCCGTGGGGAAGCGCTGATTTCGGACTCTCGATCGATGCGATCACACCACCGGGACTTATTCCCGCCGATGGGGCCATCGCGACCTTTTGTTCTGACTCCGTCGTCGCCGATGAGCCATGTGCACGTTCGGCAGGCGATGCCGGCGATCCTGATCCATCACCACACCCTGCCACCAGACTGACCAGAAGCAGACCCCCGGCCAACTGCTGTGATTTCTTCTTGGACATCAACGTCGATCCTTCGCTGCGCTGGTCACAGAACTGGACGAATTACGGGACGCTATTCCCGGTCGGAGTTGTACGGGAATCGGCAACTCCGGAGAATATGAGTCTTCCGCTCCTTTGGTCAGTCTTTCCGCTTCTGTACAACTCATGAGATCCCTATGGCACCTGATCCGTCCAGCCTGCACGTTCTGGCGATTCACGCTCACCCGGATGACATTGAGTTTCAATGTGCCGGGACATTGATGCGACTGAGAAAACTGGGGTGCCGGATATCGGTCGCCACAATGACACCGGGCGACTGCGGCAGCGCCGAACATGGTTCGCAGGAAATCGCCGCGATTCGTCGCGAGGAAGCTCGCAGGGCCGCAATCGTATTGGATGCCGAATGCTCCTGCCTGGAGTTTCGCGACCTCTCGATTGTGTTTGACAACGACAGCCGCAGGAGAGTCACGGAGTTCCTCCGGCGATCGGCCCCCGACATCATCCTGACGGCACCACCCGTCGATTACATGCACGATCACGAAATCACCAGCGCTCTGATTCGCGATGCCTGTTTCAATGCGTCCGTTCCGAATTACCGGACCTGCCAATGGGATTCGGCTCCAGCCACACACCGGATTCCGTGGCTGTATTTCGTGGACCCCGTCGAAGGGACTGATCACTTCGGCAAAAGGCAGCCGACGGACTTCATCGTCGACATTTCGACGGAGTTTCCAACAAAGCTGGAAGCACTGTCGTGCCATTCCAGTCAGCGGGAATGGCTGCGTCGCCAGCACGGCATGGATGAGTACACAGAATCCTGCCGCCGCTGGAGCGAGTCCCGCGGTCGGGAAGTCAGCGTCTCATTCGGTGAAGGATTCCGCCAGTACAAAGGCCACCCGCATCCGACTGACAACATCCTGGGAAAACTGCTGGGAATTCCATAGACCGTGGTCCGGATTGGCCCGGCGAATCCGTCGTCAGAGCCCTGACTTTCCAATTCGTGAAAACTGCGGTTGATGATCCAACGGCGGATTCGCAAGAATTGGATCATGCGGTATGCTCTGAGGACCAGGAAAACGGTCGGCACCAAAGCCTGATTCTTCCTCGACCTCCGCTCCAGAGACTTTGTCCCATGTCAGAGACTGCCACTCACGAACCCGCATCAGCCCCGCATGACGCTCCGTTGTTCACGGCCGAAGAGATTGAACGGTTCGGAGCCGACGACGTAATTGCTGGCGGGGCGATCGGCAAGATGCTGTCCGCGCTGTTCTTCTACACGGTGATCGCGATGGGCATCGCCGGCTGGTGGACCTGGTCGTCCGTTAACGCTCACAGAGCTGAAGCTGAAGCCTCTCAGAACTCCGTCCATGGCGGTCACGCCGAGCATGCCCCCGGACACAAGTAATCGTGCAGCGACTGTCACCGGAACACGACTGTTTCTTCATTGTCGCTCCGCAGTAACGTCTTACTGCCTCACACCGATCGCCATCGCCGTCGCATATTCCCGGGCATGTGAGATCGTCAGTTTCATTTCTGTGATCGCCAGCTGATCGGCGATGTTCTGTGCGTCACCTGACAAATGCACGGTTGGC
>JANNGQ010000448.1:0-2928 GCA_031403975.1 Planctomycetota bacterium | reverse complement strand
CAATGGCCAGGCAATGCAGCGATTGCCCCTGGCCCCAGATGTCATTCTGTTCGATACGGATCTGCAGTGAACGGCGACCGTAAGCAATTCCTCGCCGGCTGAGCGGAATCAGGCTCATGGCTGGAGCGTGCTCCGAATAGGCCTGTGCCAGTTCGGCCGTTGGTTCGTAGTGTTCTGCCAGATTCATGCCTCGCAAATGTATATGCAGCACATCCAGCTTGCTGCGAACAAACCAATAGGCGTATGCCAGTCGACTATGCAGTCTCCAAATCAGTCGGTCATTTGCTGAAGGCTCGGTCCCTCGGCGTGACCGGAACTTACGGGGAAAAACGGAATGGAGTGCCTGAACGGCGATTTCCCGAACAGTGAAGAACGGCACGAGCCATGACGAGGGAAGCTTGCCGCCAAGACTGCACAGCGCTGACTCCCACAGCTCAATTGCGCGATCTTTCCGATCTTCCTTGAACGCCAGCTCACCGAGCTTGAGCGTCACCTGAGCACGAGTGGTTGTGGAGTCGGCGGAATTGATGGCGCGTTCAAGCAGCCGCTCTGCTTCCTGGTAGCGACCGCACAGCATCAGAACGTCACCAAGTCCATAGAGCACTCGAAAATCCGGCTCTTCGCCTAAGGCGAAACAGCTTCTCAGTGCGATTCGATACTGCTGTTCCGCGGATTCCAGAGCATGACTCGAGCGCGCACGCTCTGCTGCCTCGACAGCATACTCCTTCGCCAGATCCGACCGACCCGATGCATCGTGGTGAAATGCGATATCAAAAATGCGATGCGATTCGTATCTGCACAGGTAGGCCGCGGCTCTGCAGTGAATCTCAGCACGACGAAGCGGTGTCAGCACCTGGAGAACAGCCTCGCGAATCTGGTCGTGCATGAAGGAACAGACGCCGCCCGAGGCGCGCTCCCAGACCAGATAGTTTCCGCGAGGTTCAATCAGCAGTTCCAGTACTCGGTCAAGCGGAACACGGGCCAGGTCCGCGGCCATTTCAATCGAGAAGTCTTTCCCCAGAACAGCTCCGACGGACAGCAGATTCTGAGACTCGACCGACAGGCGAAACAGTCGCTGCTTCAGGACTTCGACCGCTGCACCCGACATCTGCAGGTTTTTGAGCTGCCTCTCATCCACCAGCCATCCGGAATTCGATGCCGCCAGCGCACCACCTTCTACAAGTCCTCGCAATACAGCGGAAGCCACAAACGGGTTTCCAGTGGACATTTCCCATACCGTCGCCAGAATCTGCGGGGGCAGTCTACCAGCCATCGATACCAGGAGCTGATCATGTTGCTCCCGAACCAAAGGTTCGAGATTGATCTGTGCCGTCCAGACACGATTCTCCCGAAGGCGTTCGGCCGTCGCATCGAGTGTACGCGTTCCTACGATCAGCAGCGTGTTCCGCGGATTTGTCAGGTGCCAGCATTCGAGCATCGCCAGAGTCAGATCATCAGCCCACTGCATGTCGTCGAGCATGATCAGCACCGGGCTGTCGTCTGATCCCAGCGCTCCCAGAAACGATGCCAGCGCTACAGCAATGCGTCGGTCAGACAACTCTGCAGTGCGGTCACCGGAAACATGCAGGTCGAGTTCAGTCACTAGTTCCGGGATAACGGTCTGAAGTTCCAGAGCCATTTCGCTGAGTTCGGATTGCAGGCGGGACTTCAATTCAGAGTCCTGACGAATCGTCTCAACGCATTGCACAAGCGCTCCACGCAGTGAAGCAAGAGGAGCAAGACCGATCTGATTCTCCCCCTGCGCACGCAACACTCGGAACCGGCGAGACACAGCCATCCGTGATGTTTCCAGCAGCAATCTCGATTTTCCAAGCCCGGAGGCGCCGGTAATCAGGATCGTATGGCTGTTCCCCTTTCCGACAGCATCGAGTTCCGATTCGAGAAGAAGCATGTCAGAAGTACGGCCGACGAATGCCGGCTCGATCAGCGTCTCGCGGCGATCCTTTGTCCCAAGCACCAGGCATTGCGGGAACTCAGCCTGCAGAATTGCCTGAACCTGGGAGATATCAAAACGGATACCCTCCGCCGACTGATACCGATCACGCGGATGCTTCTGCAACAGCCGCAGCACGATGTCATTCATTCAGCGGAAGCGGTATCTTCGCATTGATGGCTGTGAGGTCAGGAACCGGCGAGGTCATATGATGAAAAACCAGATCCCCCGCGTTCGCTGCCTGGAAAGGTGTCCGCCCCGTCAGACACTCAAACAGCACGATTCCCAGGGAATAGAGGTCGGCAGAAGCGCGCACGTCCTCTTCCAGAGCACCCATCGCTTCGGGCGCAGCATAGGCGGCAATCTCCCGTGCCTGCATGGCATTCTGCAGCCCCTGCAGCATCATCAGCGGACCGTAACCGCCGATGACGGCGCGCAACCTCCCGTGTGACTCTTCCACAAAGATCTCGTCCGGACGCAGACAGCGGCGCACAAGGCCCTGATCGTGGAGGGCTGAGAGTGCGCCCAGGATATCATCCGTGATGCTCAACGTTTCAGCGACGGAAAGATCGTCGGACGCAATTCGACTGGCCAGCGTGCGGCCGCCTGTGAAGGGACAGACAATCCGTCCATTCTCGTGATTGAATTCAAAGTCCAGCGGTACTGTCATTCCTTCCAGGGACAGAGATGTGAGTCTCGCCGTTTCATATTCCAGACGCATTCGAACAGCCGAAGGAATGCCGGAACTGAACGATACTTCGTGAATCAGAATGCGCTCACCTGCATCGTTCTCGGCAACAATGGTGCGACATGCCTCGTCCTTGTTGAGAATTGAGCATGTTCGGTATTGAGACCAGCTTCTTTGTATTTGCTCTGGCACTGCGGTACTTTCTCTGACTCGAATCAGTCGAACCGTGTTCGGTGCAAACTGCCTGCTAAAAACTTGCAGTAACACGAGCGACCGGCCAGCGATC
>JANNGQ010000447.1:0-3463 GCA_031403975.1 Planctomycetota bacterium | reverse complement strand
GAACTCGTGAGAGTTCCGACGTGAAGTCTCACGACTTCAGTGACACTTTTACGACTACAGTCTCTCCATTGCCGAAAGGTGCTGTTGTGCGTCAATCCTGCGGGATTTCTTCAAACGTCCTGTTTCCAAGGCGGTACTTCTTCCAGTCTTTGTAATCGAAATGCCACCATTCGTATTCGTAGACGGAAAAACCTTCGGCCTCCATCGTTCTTCTCAGCAGTTCACGATACCAGCGTTGGCGGGATGTGCCGCCTGGGTACAAGGGGAACGAACGCGGTGAGAATTCGTCGTAGCCCGCGACCATCCGGATGGGTTCGCCGCTCGCAAGGTCGTACAGCGTGATGTCCACCGCGCAGCCTCGATTATGGCGGGAACCGTTGGCCGGGTTGGCGACGAAATCCTTGAATTCATCCGGAGTTGCGTCCCAGAACATTTTTGTGACATGCCACGGACGATAGGCATCGTGAACAAGCAGACCAAGACCTCGTTCCTTCAGCCGCAGGTTGGCACGAACAACCGCCTCAGCCACGGATCGCTGCATGTACGCCCTCGCTTGTTTGTAGAACACGGCACCGGTGAAGTTGTTCGTTGAGGCATAGCGAATATCCAGCCTGATCGTCGGGTCCAGCGCCGTCAGTTCGACGAGATCAGAATCACGAAACTCTCCTGCTTCCGACGGCGGCGAGGCGGCCAGCGCCTCCGCGCGGAGTTCGTCAATGGGTTTCACGGGACGAATCGTAAACGTCACACCGTCCTTCGTTCCCACTTCGCGCCGCACGAACTTGACCTCAGCGGCAACAACATCCGTGGCGACTCCATCGGCGCCGCGATGAAACTTCAGGCCCTCGCCGTGATACAAGCCGAAGTCCGGAAACTCGAAGGTATCGTCGTCAATCTCCTTGAGCGGATAGTAATAGAACCATTCGATCAACGCGTACAACTGCCCGTTGTCTTCCAGAACATACAGCGTGTTGTGATCCCATCCATATTCGCCGATCAGACCCTTCCAGCGATCGGGGATTTCGGCCGGCGGAGCATCAGTGACTCGCTGAAACGCCGTGTCACCGACAATCAACCGGTCTGCGGATTCCAGTTTTACCGTCGTGCCGGATCCGGTGGCATCGTCAGTCAGAATGGTGCCATCGTCGGCCGCAGAGCCAAGTCGATATCGATACGAGCCGCGCTGCATGTACGCTTCGCCGTTCAGCACCAGGATGCGTGTGAACCGATGGGAATCGACTTCGCGGTAGTTGCCCACAAGCTCTTCGGCTCGTTCCGGTGGAACCGGTCCCGTGACGCGGTACGCTGGCAGCGGCTTGCCGTCCTGTGTTGCGATCATGAGTCGCAGTGCGTAATCTGCCAGTCGCTCAACCACGCCGTTGCTGCCATCCAGCGATGCCGCTGCTGCGACTCCCAGTTGCCTGGCTGGCAGTGCTTCAAGTTGAGTCGAAAAGCCGTAGATCGCTCCACCGTGGCCGATCTTTGTGTATCCGTCCAGTTCCTGAACTTGAAAGCCGATACCGAATCCCTGCGGATTGCCATTGCCGTCCATCTGCGGAGCCGTCATTTGTTGATACGTCGCAGGTTTCAGAATCTGCCCGGTGTCGGTCTTGCCATCTCTGAACATGCAGATCACGAATTTCGACAGATCAGAAACGCTGGAATACAGATTGCCGGCCGGTCCAGTGCCCAATAGAAACGTGGGTGCCTTGAAGCGACGTCCGTCGTACGTTCGCATCCAGCCTGTCGCAAGCCCTGGTTCGACGTCAGCGGTCACCACGAAGCTGCTGTTGTGCATGTGCAGCGGATCTAAGATTGTGTCACGCACTTGCTGCGGATGACTGACTTCCAGCCGGGATTCCAGCACCGCTCCGACGACCGACACAGCGGCATTGGAATACTTCGTCTTCGACTCAGGGCGATAAACCAGCGCGGTGTCGTTCAGGCTGGCAACAGTTGCCGCAAGAGCCGGCTCGCCCGGATCAAAATAGTGACCTACCGGGGATTCTCGAACCAAGCCGGAACGATGGGACATCAGCTGCCGCAACGTGATCGCGACATCGAATGGATTTTTCGGAGCAAAGGTCGGCAAATAGTCCTGCACGGGTGTATCAAGGCCGATGAGATCACGTTCCACCAACTGCATGATTGCGATGTCTGTAAACAGTTTCGACACCGACCCGACGCGATAGACAGTATCCGCTGTTGCCGGGACTTTCTTGCCTTCGTCCTGATAACCAAACCCTTCGGCCCAGATCGACTTGTCCTTATCGACCAGAGAAATTGAGAACGCGGGCAGTTGTTTTTGTTCGACTTCAATCCGGATCGCTGCGGTCAGTGTTTCAATGGCTTCCGAGTAATCAGTCAATTTCGAATCGGCCACCGTGGGCTGAACGGCATCCGCGATTAATCGAGCGGTCGATGACAGGTTGACGCCCTGCAGATTGCACATCAGCGCCACTGCTGTTCCCGTCTCAGGAATCAGCAACAGGATCGTCGAAGTCCCGGCTTGTCCGCCGGTGTGCGACACGGTCTTACGGCCGTTCAGCTGACCGATGCTCCAACCCAGCCCGTAGCCCGTCGGTTTGTCGTCGTCAGTCTTCTGCACGGTCCACATCTGCTGCCGTGTCTCAGCACTGACCAACCTGCCTGTGTTCAGCGAAACAGCAAATCGCACGAGATCCGAGCTGGATGACAGCAACCCTCCGCCGGGTATCTTCATGCTCGTGTCATGCAATGCAGCGTTGTGCAGCCCCCCGGCAGATCGTTCGTCAGCGACAAGACCTGCAGGCCGTGCTGAATCGGATTCCGGCGTCGGTCGCACATAACCGGATACGCGACCAGGAATAATCTCAGCTTGATCGTCCACGACCGTATGAGTCATCTGTGAAGGCTGAAGTACCGACTCTTCAAGCAACGCGACAAACGACCTGCCCGACGCACCTTCTGCAACCGATCCCAGTAAATTGTATCCGAATGTCGAATACAGATATTTCGAACCCGGTCTGTGCAACAGCGGGTCTTCGGCAAACGTGCTCAGCGAGTGTTTCAGACTGTCGAAATGTTCGGTCGATTGCGTCTCGCGCGGATTCTTGTAGTGTCGCACTCCGCCAAGATGCCCTAATAACTGCCGACTCGTGACGGGCCATTCTTTGGCGAGATAATCAGGGCAATACTTCTGGACCTCTGCATCCAGATCCAGCAGTCCCTCTTCTGCCAATGCCATCACGATCACGGCCGTCATGGACTTTGCAATCGACGCGGTTCGAAAGCGCGACTCCGGAGTGACGGACAGGTTGTTTTCAACGTCAGCCAATCCAAAGCCCTTTGCAAACTGCAATCGATTATCTGTCGCAACGGCCACCGACAATCCAGGAGCACCAGCTCGTTGCATCAGCTCGTGAACGTTCTGTTCGATCCGTGCCAGGGTCTCGGTTGACAAATCCTGAGCAAACGCCGGTCC
>JANNGQ010000446.1:0-2075 GCA_031403975.1 Planctomycetota bacterium | reverse complement strand
CGAACGTTTCTTCTGTGCCTCCTCGCAGATTCTTCCGTTCACCGTCCCAGACGACAATCAAGAGGTCCGACTGGTTGAGCACTACGCTGCCGGCAGTGTGGTAAGCTCGCGCTTCTTCCTGCCTTGAACCATCCAGCTGGTAGACGGTCCGGGCCCTGCTGAGGAGCCTATGAAATCGATCAATCGAATTCGGCTCGAGCGCGTCGGGCGGTTGGAAGTCCTGTTCGAACTCTGCCTGTGGAAATGGCAGAATCACACCCAGTTCACACTCCAGATTCATCGCCTGTTCCGCGAAAATGCGGTCGACTCCTTCTGCAAGCGGCGAAATCGCACGGATGACTGGTGCGACATCTGTATAGAGAGTTTTCTCAGCGAAATAGTAATCGACCAGTTCTTGTCGGACGGCCGACATGATTTCACTGAGTCGCGCGGCCAGCACGTTTTGGTCAGCGTGTTTCAGTCGACTTGGTCGGTGACCGACAATTCCGATTCGAAAGACAAGGGAAACCTTGGGCGGTGACGTGGCGCACGTTGAGCCTTCATGAGCATTCTCGATCTTCATCAGTGTGCCCTTTTTTGGCGAATCAGTCGACAGTATATGGCTGGACAGACATTCCAGAAGGGAACCAACGCCGAATAGTGTCGAATGCTCAGCCGTGGTTGTGACTGTTCGAACGACGGATCAGAAGTGTGGATGACATTGGGCTCTCGCCGGGATACAGAGGCTGTACGGTCGCGCCGCGACGGGACTGAATTACTTTCGGTGACTCGGAAATTCTGCTGTGATTACCGCGCTCCCAAGCGGTTGTTGAACCGCAGGATCTGTTTGCCGGACTTTGAAAGTCTGGCCCGGCGACGTCCGTTCACTGTTGAAAGAACTGAAAAATGCTTCGACAGAATCTCGTGAGTTTTCTGGCAATTGCTCTCTTCGTCATGAGTGCCGGCTGCTCGCAGAACGAGCCATCCGATGGCAGCCCTGCAGCGGAACCGGGAACTACAAGAACGGACGATATGAAGCTCGTGACGATCTGCCTGTTGCCGAAGATCAAGGGCATCAGTTACTTCAGTTCGTGCTACAACGGAGCGAAGGCAGCCGCGGACGAACTGGGAAATATCGAGTTGATCTATGACGGGCCGACGGACGGTGATCCCCGGAAGCAGGCGGAGATGATTGAACAGTGGACCGTCGATGGCGTCGACGTCATCTGTGTCTCACCGAATGCACCGGATGTGGTGGCAAACGCAATGAAGGAGGCTCGCGCCGCCGGCATTCAGATCATCACATGGGATGCCGACAGCACTCCCGAGTCTCGTTCGTTTTTCGTGAATCAGGCGTCGGCTCAGGCCATTGGTGAGGGCATGGTCAGTGCGATGATGAATGATCTGGGACCAGACACAGAGGGCGATGTGGTAATCATCAGCTCCGATGCCACATCGGCCAACCAGAATTCCTGGATCGACGCGATGAAGCCCGCCCTGGCAAAGACGAAACTCAATCTCGCGACGATCAAATATCCTGGAGAAAATGCCGCTAATGCGCTGGCGGACAGTCAGGATGTGATCAGGAAGTATCCGAATCTGAAAGCGATCTTCGGGATCAGTTCCGTGTCATTTCCCGGCGCCGCGGAAGCTGTCGAACAAAGCGGTAAAGGCGGACAAGTGCTCGTCAGCGGTTTGTCGACTCCGAACGACATGAAGAAGTTCGTAAGGAACGGTACCGTGAAGTCCGTGGTCCTGTGGAACACGGTCGATCTGGGCTATCTGACGATTCATGTGGCCGAAGCATTGGCCCGCGGAGAACTCACAGCCGGGGTCACCACTTTTACGGCCGGGCGACTCGGCGAAAGGAAGATCGTCGGCGACAACGTCATGCTCGGCGACGTCATGGTCTTTACGAAGGACAATATTGAACAGTTTGATTTCTGATGCAAGCGGCAAGTGACAAGCCACCAATTGAGGGTGCAGTCGCGACTGTGTGCCCGTCAACGTCGTGAAGAAGTTTTGACGAGCAGAATCGCAGGTACCCCCTCATCCGGCCTATCGGCCACCTTCTCCCCCTTCGAGGGGGAGAAGGG
>JANNGQ010000445.1:0-6814 GCA_031403975.1 Planctomycetota bacterium | reverse complement strand
CTTATTGTCGCACCAGACCTGATCGCCTGTCATCAGGTTCTGACAGATGAGTCCGACGTCGTGACTGTGTCCATAGACGAAATCTCCCAGCAGCAGGGCACCGCCGTGATGATTCTTCATGACCTTGTTTTCATAGATTTTTTCGACGTTGTTGTCCGCCGTAATATTCAACAGCAGGCTGCCGGCACCGTAACCCGCGGTCACATAAACCTGGCCGTCGCGATAAATCGGCGTCGGAATGACGGCGACTCGCCCGGGGAAATCATTTTGCCAGAGCAGCTTGCCACTCTCATCCAGACCAAACACTTTTGTCTCAGTCAGCTGGATGTATTGCCGCTTGCCGAAATGATCGACGCCGATGATTGATGAATAGCCAGCGTTGACGGTCATGTCGGAAGACTGCCAGAGTTTCTCTCCCGTCTGAAGATTGAGACAGGCAATTGTGCCGTCCCCGCCACCCGGCGTGACAAGGACTTTGTCACCGTCGATCAGTGCCGATTCACAGTAACCCCAGCCCGGGATGCTGCCTCCGAGTTCCGTCAGGCTGTTACGCCAGATTTCATTGCCCTCGGGGAGCGAAAGGCAAACGACATCGCCTTTGCCCCCGATTGCCACCAGTCTTTCACCGGAAATTGATGGTGTG
The DNA here is from genome assembly GCA_031403975.1 of Planctomycetota bacterium. Lineage (GTDB taxonomy): Bacteria > Planctomycetota > Planctomycetia > Planctomycetales > Planctomycetaceae > SXXK01. Next base: position 6,171 of record JANNGQ010000445.1, on the reverse strand, counting down.
CTTCGTGGTCCGCCACCCCAGTTGTTACTCAGGAATCCACCGACCTTGCTTTGCCATAGTTTTTCACCGGACTCCGTATTGATGGCAATCACGAATTCTGAGGAGTCACTCTCTTTGCCATTCGCGCCCATCGTGTACAGCACATTGCCGACGATCGAGAATCCTGAGTAGCCCAGGCCGGCATCCGTCGATGTCCAGAGTTTCTCCGGTCCGCCATCCGGCCATTGTTTCAACAGCCCGGTCTCGAGCGAAATATCATCGCGGTTCGGCCCTCGCCACGACGGCCAGTCACCCGCGCAAACGAACGAATCCGCCAGAAACACACAAACAAGTGAAATACTGAATGTCCTGAACAACATGATTCACCCGCACACAGACACACGCGAATTGACAAATGACTGCCCGCTGCAGCAGTCGAACCGGCCGAAATGTAGCAGATGGTTTTGGCGTTGTCCCTGAAGGAATTGCAAGCCGCCGGAAACTCGTCATAGTGCCGCATTCCTGAGCTGCCGGCTCTTCACGCCTGTACGTTTTCCAGAGAATGAGTACCGTGCGATGATCGTTCGAATCCTGACCTGCCTGATGCTGACAATTCCCATTCCCGCCCTCGCGCAGGATGCCGCTCTCGTCAAAGACGAAGTTCCGAAATTGGAAACCAGCAAGGATCAGGCCAGCTATGCAATGGGGTATAACCTTGGACTGCAGATCCGGAATCGAGGTCTTTCGAAAGTGGACCTCGCCAGATTTGCCGAGGGCATGGCCGCGGCTTTGAAGGGTCACGACATTGCACTGACGCCGGAGCAGATTCAGACGGCATTTACTGCCTGGGCCGCGGCACGGGCGGCGGCAAACCTTGAAGCAGGAACCAAGTTTCTCGAGGCCAACAAATCCAACGAAGGCGTGAAAGTTACGAAGTCCGGCCTGCAGTATATGGTGCTGAAGGAAGGCACCGGCGAAACTCCGACGACCGATAGTTCTGTCAGCACGCATTACCGCGGAACGCTGATTGACGGGACGGAATTCGACAGTTCTTACAAGGGTGATGCTCCCATCGCCGAAGACGAACCGGCTGCTTTCGGCGTCACTCAGGTTATCACAGGATGGACGGAAGCCCTGCAGCTGATGAAGGTCGGGGCGAAGTATCGACTGTTCATCCCGACTGAGCTGGCATATGGACTCGATGGCAAGGGCTCAATTGAGCCAAATGAGACGCTGATCTTCGACCTCGAACTGATCAGCGTGCGATAGTGACTGACGCCGGTCTGAGCCAGGCTGACCGCCGTTGCCTCCGCTTCGTTTCTGAGTCTGTGACGGCCACGGTCCGGAACATGCTATGAGTCGTCGGGAGTCAGACCGGGAAGACCTGATCCGCGAGGCAGTCGCGATGCCCGAACGGGGCGAGTTCCGTGTTCCTGGATTTGACGACCTTGTGACCATCGGCTTTCGCGCCTCGGCGGCGATGAGTGTTTTCATCGGCCCGGACTGTGTCTACCAGTTCGATCCGCACGGACGATTGCGGCGTGCGTTCCTGGATGGATGCCTCTTTCGAAGCGAACACATCACACTCGCCCGACTGCAGCGGATCCGGACCGAAGCATCGACGCAGCTGTTGCGCTCGGACCTGAGCCATGACGAACTGTCGGCTTTTCGGACCTTGATGCTCGGGCGATTGTCGTCCATCTCGGATGCGATCCGCTGCGGTACAATTCTCGCTCTCCGCTCGATCCCGAATGACGTCGACCTTCGGCCACGCATCGGCCCGGCAATCACGGAAGTGCTCACCGTCGAACCGTGGCTGTCACGCGAGATCCGTGCAGCCCGATGATGCTCATTCCAGAATCGTGATCTGCAGTTGCGACTCTTTGTCTGATGTGATGGTCAGGTGATCGACCGGTTCGTCGCACCGGAAAACGACGAATCCAGTACCGTAGAGTCTGCATGCTGACTGTGCATGATCCCTGTGATCGATCAGCGCCCATTGATTCCTTTGGAATTCCGAATCGATGGAAGCGGCTGTGTATTGCTCAACCGAGTTGCTGATCGTCCATGCCCGAAAAACGTCGGAAAAGCTCTGGCCTGACAGCGACTGAATACGTTCGTTCAACGAACGTCGCTCGTCCAGCAATGTGGCAATGTCGTTCGGCGACTTGATGAACTGATCCAGAAACAATGCCGCAGCCGCCCGGCTGCCTCCGCGGCGTGCAACCAGCTGCAGGTGAGCTGCGTCCGCCACGATCGGGCATTGCGCCGGGTTCCGCTGAAACTTCTCGATGCGGTCAGAAAAACCGATCGATTGATTTGTCAGTTTCATCTCAAGGACATGGGCGATCGCTTCGTTCAGCCAGGCGGACACCGATGGTGCCGTCGCGTCAGTCTGAAGACAGTAGATTGCTGCGTGGGCCAATTCATGGACGAGCAGTGCGTCCAGTTCACCATCGGACGGAAGACAATGGTTCAGGTAAATAATGTCACCCGCCAGGTCGTCGTCAGAACCGGATCGTGTGAAGTCGCGGTCGCGAACGCATCCAAGGACTGGTGTGTCCACGGGACTCGAGCGATGGTCCAGTTCCGTCAGGACAATCGTGAGCCGTTCATCACTGTCGATGTCGGCTATCGGACCGATCCAGTGTCGGATTTGCTCGAGGCGGCTCAATTCCAGGCGGCCGCAGATCCGATCGGCGAGCAGGGTCAGATCATTGAGGCGTGATGATCCGGAACCGATGTCTGATTGGTTCAGCAGCCGCAAGTCGGCGTACACCGCGACTCTGGGGCTCCTGAATACGCGAACGGCACTGCCCGGCTGCTGAACGGTTGAGCCGTCTTCAAAGTGCGGAATCAGGAAATGACGTATGACCGGGACCGCATCACAGTCGCTTCCCTCACCTGTTCGATGATGAGGCTGCAGCATCGCAGCGGGCGGCTCCTGACTTCGACCCCGGCCACTCGCAAATCGAGCCGCCTCCTGATGAGTCTGTGTGACCGGAGCAGCAAACGAATTCACCGATCTGACCGCAGGATTGCCCCGACCCGCGCTGATCCGGACGATATGACAAGCGCCGGTAATGTCAGGACTTCCGATGACGATGACAGCGCCGGCGGGCACTGACGTAAGTGCCGCAGAGTATTCAGAAGGCTCGCAAACAGTGAGTCTCTCGGCGAGGTCTCTTGCCGTGAAATCAGGGCGACGAATGCACACTGAGTCCTCGCCGAATTGTCGGGTCGATTCGGTGATTTGACAGCTGAGAAGCCGCTGAGCTGCAGGAAATACCACAAAAGTGGTCAATGCGACCGACATCCAAAAGCCGGAGTGCCGCCCCATAACTGTCCCCCGATCGGCGGCACTCGGCGGAGATTCAGAGAATCAGTGCGAGAGCTCTGTGCGACCACCCCTTGCCCTGAATATCGGCGGAATAATCGTCAGAATTGATCCAAACTGACGTGTGGAAGAGTTTGAGGGGTTCACGGGCTCGAACGGCATTCGAGGCAGACTTTTGCCCCGCCTCTTTGTTCTGCGTGATTTTACAGGGAATTCCTTTTCAGGGATTCCGAGAACGACTATAGACTGATGCGCGCAAGGTACTTGATGCGTTGAGTGCCGGGCGTTCATTGTGTGGCGGATGGTCTGCAATCGCGGAACCTCAGGGGAATTCTCATGCGTCAACTGGCGGGTTCATTGTGTTCTCTGGGACTGGGACTCTCGGCGTTCTGCCACGCTGTATTGGCGGATACTCAACCAGTGTCCCCGGGGGCGCTGGTGTTCCGGACTTCGACAGGAGCGGGTGAGCAGCACTTTGCCATTGCGATCCGGTCATCTCTGGCACCATTGGAAATCAAACGACATGTGATTCTGATTGATACATCTGCCAGCCAGACCGGCAGATTCCGTGATCAGAGCATTGAACTGCTCACTGCGGTGATTGAACAGCTGCCCGTCGGCCATACGGTTCTTGTCGCTGCTGCGGATTCAAGTGTTGACCAGCTGACATCCGGATATGTGGCTTCAGGTTCGGCGGAACTGAAGCAGTCTGTGAAGTCCCTGACTGCACGAACTCCGATGGGTGCGACGAATTTATCTGCGGCCCTCCGCGAGACGATCGCCGGCAATGCCGCCGATCAAGTTTCAGTCCTGTATATCGGCGACGGAATGAGCGCCGCCGATCAGTTGTCTCTGAAAGACCTTGACGGACTTGTTGAACACCTGCGCGCTCAGCAAGTATCGTTTCACGCTTTGCTGCTCGGTCCGAATGTCGACACTGAATTGCCGTCGCTTCTCGCCAACCAGACGGGCGGTACGGTCAAGTTTCCGCAGACGATTGAAGCAGCACGGAGCGCCGCACAATTTGTCAGTGCGATCAGTGTTGCTCCGGTCTTCATGACGGAACTCAAGGCGACCGGTCACGATGTAGCGCTTGCCACTGATGACGTTGTCGCGCTGCGGACCGATCGGGACACGATTATCTTCGGTAAAGGCTCCCCGTCATCCGGGCTGGTTGTGTCCGGTCGCGATGCCTCCGGAAGCATTCGAAACTGGACTGCCGGTGTTGCGAGTGTCCGACAGTCGGGCGAAGAAGTTCGACTATTGTTTGACCGGGCAAATCAGACTGGCGGACTGAATAATTCAGTTATCGGGATTGAAGGGCTGAACGCAGCTGCGGATCAGCTCACCGCAGCGGTTGATCAGTCGATCACGGCAGCTCAGCGACTGCAGGGACAGGGTCAGAGCCGACTCGCACTCAATACTGCCAGACAGGGACTGCTTCTCGATGCATCCAATGTTGTTCTGACGTCTCTGGTGCGCACTCTTCAGGATGAACAGGCGGCGGCAACCGGTGACGACACGCTGGGACCTCCCACCGCGGATGAGGGTGATCCGCTGCGAAAGTCGCAGGCCCGCAATGAAATCGTAACTCAGCAACTTGTGCAGTCCACGAATGCTGCGATTGCTGAAGCTCGCCGCGTTGCCTCGGATACGCCGGAGTACGCATTGACGCTTCTGAAGGATCTTCTCGACACAATTCGGTCCGCTGGCGAACTCGCGCCAGAAAAGCGTGACGAACTTGAGCGGCGGATCCATGACGCTTACGCCGCGGTTCAGGTTGAACGACAGGCGATTGAGATCGGCCAGCGTGAACAGGCGGAACGCCAGGCGGCCATTGAAGAGCAGTCGAGAATGCTCAGCGAGACGAAAATGGAAGACGAAAGGCTGCAGACTCTGATCAGCCAGGTCCGCGGCTTACTGGAGCGGGGTCGTCACGGTGACGTGTATGCTTTTGAACAGGCGGAAGAAGTTTCCCGAACGGCACTCGACATGAAGCCCGGTAACGGAACTGCGACAGCGGCGCTGATCATGTCCGTTGCCAACGACCATCTGGCCCGGGCGTATCGGCTGGTCCATATGCGGCATGACCGCTTCCTGGAGACACTTTATCAGGTTGAACTGTCTCACGTTCCGTTCCCGGATGAACCGCCGATCCTGTATCCGCCCGCCGACGTCTGGAGGGCACTGACGATTGCACGCAAGAAAAAATACAAATCCGTGGCACTGCGGTCGGAGAAGCCGGTCGAAATCTGGCTGGATGAGAAACTGGACGAACCGATTCCAGAACTGAACTATCCCGGCGAAGAGTCTCTGGCAGTGATTCTGCAGTACATCGCGGACTACTACACGGACCTTGGGCCTCACACGATGCGGATTCTGCCCGACGTGTCCGATCCCGATATTGAAACGATTGATTATCTTGACAGCGTCAATGTCACGAGTGTTGACCTGAAGGGCATCACGCTGCGGAATGCCCTCAAGCTGATGTTTGCCCAGGTGAAAGATCAGGAACTGACGTTCATGATTAAGCATGAAGTCATGCTCATCACAACCGTAGCGACAGCGGAAGACCCGGAAAACCTCGTGACCCGCATCTATGATGTTGCCGACCTGGTGATTCCGATTATTGTTCAGCAGGGTGGCGGCGTAGGTGGTGGCGGCCAGGGCGGCGGCCAGGGTGGCGGCCAGGGTGGCGGAGGTCAGGGCGGCTTCGGTGGCGGCGGCCAGGGCGGCGGTGGCTTCGGCGGTGGCGGCGGACAATTCAATGTGCCCGCAGAGAACCTTCAGACACCTGTGGACGGCATCAGCATCAAGGGCTCGAGCAGCCTCAAAAAAAAACCAACACAGTAATC
>JANNGQ010000444.1:0-5050 GCA_031403975.1 Planctomycetota bacterium | reverse complement strand
GTCGCCGACTGACGGGACGTCGAAAAGTCCGACAGCTCTGTGCGAAATCGAATCGGGATACCGCCCGGCGTCAGGTAACTGCGACTGTCGCAGGAAGTGCTTTCCAGCTCAGAATCAGACTTCAACGACGTCTCTGTGCCTGCGGCTTTGGTCCTCACTGACGTGCTCCGGCGTTCCTTCGGTTCGATGCGGCAAACGAGTTGGGCAGCGTATCAATGAACGCCGTTGTCATCCACTGATCAGGATTTCGCATACGGCGTGCGCAGCACCCTGGACTGCGGCCGCCTGCTGCCGCCTTCCCCAGCCAGCCTGCTGGCCGACCGAGCAACGACGCACGAGCCCATCATCGTGCCCAATCCCAAAGCCCCGCAGCAGGCTGCGAGCACAAAAGCGGTAGTCCCGACGCCGTCGGGACCGCAGTCCAAAGCCCTTGGGCTTCTTCCAGGCATGTCCCAATGACCTGCGTTGCTGTCCAGCACGGCCAGCTTGTCGTGGTCGAATTCCTTCTCGATGGACGGGTCTCATCGGATCAATCCCCAGTCCCATCGCAGGGTCATCCCGGCGTAAGTCAGCTGTTTACGTCAGCTACCATCCGTCACGCTGAAATCTCTGAATACTGTTCCTCCGAACGCCTCGCCATCCACCTTGACTGAGCGATTCCTGCTGCTGTCGTTTCCGGAAGTCATTGACCAACAGGGTTTGGCTTCCAACCTGCCATTTCAAGAACCCTGTTGGGACCGAATTCTCATCGAAAGCTCGATGAAGAGTGATGAGCGACCCCCGTCAAGGCGGGATCGTCCAGTGAGGCATCAGCCTCTCGGACGGCGAACCGCACGACCGGCTTTTCGAAAATCGATTTCTACAAATTTATACTAATTGTCGTGTATACATTGGTATAAATTGGTATAAATCAACTCATGGACCCCATCAAGAACCCGTTCTCTCCCGGTGCCGGCTCTCCTCCACCCGAACTGGTTGGCCGAACGCCTATCTTGGAGCAGGCGCGGATTCTGCTTGGGCGCGTGAAGCTGAAAAAGCCGGAAAAGAGCATGCTGCTCACCGGTCTTCGCGGTGTCGGCAAAACGGTTCTGCTCAACGAGATTGAGCGAATGGCGAAAGCAGCGGGGTACCGCACGATCTCCATTGAAGCCCATGAAGACAAACCGCTGGGGGTACTGATCGCACCGTATCTGCGAAGTCTGCTTTACGAACTCGATCGGATGGCCGGTGTGGGTGACAAAGTCAAACGCGGCCTCGCAATCCTTCGCAGCTTTGTTGGAGCGCTCAAGGTCACCGTCGAAGATGTTGCCTACGGGCTGGACATCGACCCCGAAAAAGGGACGGCTGACAGTGGCGATTTGGAAATCGATCTGCCCAGTCTTCTGGTTGCGATCGGTGAAGCCGCCGAAAATCGAGGCACTGCGGTCGCAATTCTCATCGACGAGGTTCAGTACTTCAGCTCCAAGGAACTCGCTGCGCTGATCATGGCGATGCACAAGATTCAACAGAGACAACTCCCCGTGGTTTTGTTGGGAGCTGGCCTCCCGATCCTGCCGGCACTGGCCGGCGAGTCAAAATCTTACGCTGAGCGACTGTTCAGTTTCCCGGATATCGGGGCGCTCTCCGCAGCCGATGCGACGAAAGCTCTCCAGGATCCTGCCAAGGCCGTGGGAGTTGCCTTCAAACCCGCAGCCCTGGACGAAGTTTTTCGACTGACGAAAGGATATCCGTACTTCGTTCAGGAATGGGGTTATCAGTCGTGGAACCGGGCGACCTCCAGCCCGATTACGGTAGAAGTTGTCCGAAATGCGACCGCTGATGTCATTCCTCGGCTCGACAGGAATTTCTTTCGCGTGCGATTCGATCGCCTCACACCGAGCGAGAAGAATTTCTTGCGGGCGATGGCCGAACTGGGGCCGAGTGCCCATCGGACGGCCGACATTGCGGATACTCTGGGCGTGAAGATTGCCAGCATCGGGCCGGTGAGAGCCAAGCTGATCAAGAAGGGAATGATCTACAGCCCTGCACACGGAGACATGGCCTTCACTGTGCCGCTGTTCGATGAATTCATGATCCGTGCAATCCCGGAGTTCGGGGCGTAGTCAAGGCTCGCGTCAACGGCATGATGCGTCGCCCGCAATACCTGCAGCAACTCCATTCCTTACTTTTCCGGCCAGTTCAGATGTTTGTGAAGGAATGCGTATGTCCCCTTGCCGTTGATGGTATGAGGTCCGACGAACCATTCGATTTCGGTCTGGTCTCCGATGTTGAGTTTTGCGGCGTAGAGATGGCGGACCTTGGCGTATTCGTAGCCGACCCAGTCGTCTTCGCCGACACCGTCAAAGTGACCTCGTTCGACCATGAACGGTCGCGGACAGATCAGCGCGGCCATCTCGGCGTAGTTGAACGTGCTGCCAAGATCCCATTCGAAGATTTCGTACTCGCCCGTCCAGACATAACTGAAGTTGTGGCGAGTGCTCGCGTTCTTCAGCACCCACTCGTTGAAATCGGCCGAACAGATGGACAGACAATAATCCGTGACCAGCGCCGGAATACGCATGGCCGACTTGCCGCCGTAACTCAGTCCGTAAAACGCGATGCGATCGTTGTCGACGAAGGGCTGCGTCTTGAGCCAGTTCACGATCTGCTGATGCTGCGGCACGATGATGGAAAACAGCGACTTGCCCAGCGGCTGAGCTTTCCTCTGCAGAGTGCGAAAGCGATCCTGAAAGATGTACGGATTCTGTGGTGAGAACGTAATGAAACCTCGTTCGCAGAGTTTCGCAGCGAAGTCGTGATAGGCCGGATTGTCGCCCTGGAAAATATCGGTCGGTCGACCTTCCAGTCCGTGCTGACAAACCACGACCGGTCGCTTTTCACCCGGCTTCAGGTCATTCGGAAGCAGCAGAACTCCAAAGGCAAAGACGTCCGGAAACACATCCAGCACAACTTCGTGGCCCGTCCATTTTTCGGTATCCCACGACTTGCGAGACCGGGCATTGAATGGCAGCAGCGGCAGATCGAACTCGCCGATGACATCCTTGCGGAAGATCTCGCGATACGTCTCGACCGATTTCTGATAGGCCTCGACCGAGCTTGTATCGAGCTTCGACATGAAGTCCTTACGCACGAACGGACTTTCGCGAAGGAGCTGCTGATTGTGGCGGTCGATTTGCCTGAGCAGGCGGTCTTCACGCTCAGCAGGATTCGGTTGCAATGCGTTTGCTGCCTTTAATACTGCGGAAACACTCAGCGATGGCACAGCGACCTGCACGTTGAGCGGTGTCAGGAGCCGGTTTGGCGAGACGAATCCGAACTGTCCCTTTGTCGGCTGGATTTCTGCCCAACTCTCGGTCAGCGTCACACGTCGAATTGCATCATCCAATTCCTTCGCTGCAGATTCAGACATTGGCTGCTTCAACTCTGCCGGCCCTCCGCCGTTTCCGGCGAGCGAGACTTGCGGTACTGCCGATTCCTCGACGATCAGCCCACGCGGAGCCACCAGCATGGCCAATTCCGTTGCACCGAAATCCCTGAGCAGTCCGCAGAAATTACGGTCGATCGGTTCACTCCAGCTGCCTTCACGAGGGCCGAAAAATCCGCTGACGCACGTCGTCTGAATGCGAGTGTCCAGCCCTGCGGCGAATAGAGCGATCATGCCGCCTTCGCCGTAACCGAACACGCCGACCGGAAGTTCAGGGGTCGCTGACTTGAACCAATCGACAATGCTCAGAGACGCCTGAACTTCGTAGCCTGCAAGTGTTCGTCCCAGTTCAAATGCCACCCGATGCAGGTATTCACGAGTCGTCAGATCGGCCCGCCCCTGACGTTTCTCGCGATGACGACTGATGATTGCGGGCACCACGACGCGGCAGCCAGCTTCGGCGAAGTTGCGAGCCACTTGAGAGTATTCAAGACCGTCGGCCAGTCCGCAGAGTTGCTCCGGGGTCTGATCCGCATCGGGCAGGACGATCACATTCGCGACAACTTTCCCATTGGGCGTCAGCAGAAGGCCTTCGCCAAAGATTGACGGCAGTCCCTGGCCCTGCGGTGACGGGTCGCTCAGCACGGGCCAGCGAATGGCCTGCACGGTGAAGCGTTCGGATGAGGCAATTACAGAATCCGAGCCAACACCGGCGATGACTTCCGGACTCGCAAACGGTATTCGCGCGTCACGAATCCCCAGGCATTTCGCCAGCTTCTCGCGATGCGGTTTCAGCGACGCTTCGTAGGCTTCGAGCGACGACGTGTCGACCGTGAATCGTTCGGCTCGTGATGCCGCCTCGGCCTCAATCTGCTTCAGCAGAAACCGATCGATGCCATCGACCATTTGTGAAGCGAGGTCTCCCTCGATTGTCAGCGGTACGGTTTCGGTCGGGCCACTCACTTCCTGAGCAATGGACGGTGCCACGGCAAGAATCCAGGCGGCAACGATCCGGAACAACATCGTTGAAAAACGTGCGGACAGCATGGCGGGACCTCCTGAGGAATGGGCAGCAGTGAACGTCCGGTGGAAGCAACCGGCGTCAAGTGGGGTTCGCGAGAGTCCGTCATGCTAACCAGTGGCGAGCTTCGTTCCCAGGCTCACGCCTGGGAACGCGGAATCCCACAAGCACGACGCGAAAGCAAGTAAAGAGTAGGTGCCGCCTGCCGGGCGGCACTTCGAGGCTCGCCGCGACCGAGGTGCCCCAAACCGTGCGACGGGTGAGCACAACAGCGCACGGGTCAGGCATTCGCTGAAAGTCCTGGCCAGCAGGCAGAACCTACTTATTCAGAATCAGGCCGCCATTCCGCGTGACACGCAACCGGTACTGTTGGCCATGATGGAGGATCAAGACCTCACCGCCACCTGATGCCAGCTCGTCGAATGTCACTGACTTTGGCAGAGCCGCGCTTGCCGATTTCTCGGCAGCCAGCTGTGGTTCTGCGGGGACATTTGCCGTGCCGTGGTGCTCGCTGTTCTTGGAATTCACAGGGTCTCGCTCCGTACCGCGAGTATGAGAACTCGTCTCAACTCGCATGAAACGTAAATAACAGAAATTTCCGTGGG
>JANNGQ010000443.1:0-2187 GCA_031403975.1 Planctomycetota bacterium | reverse complement strand
TCCCCTCTTTCACGGCTTGTCACGGCACTCCGATCAGCGACGGCTGCGTACTCTGCCGGGGCCACCCGAGTGCAGGAGTCGGCAGAATCTGCCGAAGCCCGGGATGATTGCCATCCGCTGTGACCATCTCGAACTCCCATTCGCCCTCGCATCGTTCTGATCGTCGTTCGGACAGTCAGGACTTTACGGTTCTTCTGATTGTGCAGGCGTGAAGTTGCCCGGCGAACCGGTTATCCTCGTCACCGGGATACCGGATTGAGGGAAACCTTTTGTGAAGGATGTCAGCCGTGGCCAAGAACGTATTTGGTGATGACCTCCTCGTGTGTTCTGCGGAACCCATGACGGGATTTTTCCGCAACGGCAAGTGTGATACCTGCGGTGAAGACACAGGAATGCACACGGTCTGTGTTGAGCTGACAGAGGAGTTCCTGAAGTTTTCGAAGAAAGCCGGCAACGACCTGTCGACGCCGCGGCCCGAGTATCGTTTTCCTGGTCTGAAACCGGGTGATCGCTGGTGTCTCTGCTTGCCCCGATGGATCGAAGCACTTGAAGCCGGCATGGCCCCGAAGCTCGCGCTTAAGGCAACTCACATCTCTGCCATCGAACATATCTCGATGGAGGTGTTGCTGGAATACGCGCTCGACGCTGATGACTATGTGCCCGAACCGGCAAACGACGATGACGATATGTAATCTGCTGTCCCGCCGCTCCGTCGGCGGGATCTGCGAGCGATCGTCGTCGCGGATCAGATCGCAGCGTGGGCCAGGCACGAGCGGAGTGCCCGTCGGCGGAGCGACGGGCCAACAGTAGGTCTGGTGTTCTCTTATGAAACGTCCCCGCAGCGCCGGTGGCTGGAAAGCCGTCGGATACAGTCTCATGCTGGCTCAGCGAGTCGGCTGGTGGAACATGTGGAAAGCCATGCGTTCCAAAAACGCCTGCAAGACCTGCGCAGTCGGCATGGGAGGGCAGCTCGGCGGGATGGTGAATGAAGGCGGGCACTTCCCGGAAGTCTGCAAGAAATCGTTTCAGGCGATGGCCTCCGACATGCAGGGTGCGCTGCCTCGTGAATTCATTGAACAGACGAGTCTGAATCATCTGCGAGCCATGACGTCGCGGCAGCTGGAGTTGTCCGGACGCATCAATGAACCGCTGTATCTCGCGAAGGGAGCGACGTGTTACAAGGTCACGTCCTGGAGTCATGCGATCTCAACACTGGTTGAGCGGATGAAAACGGCAGGACCCGAGCGATCGTTTTTCTACGCCAGCGGTCGGGCGTCGAACGAGGCGGGTTTCCTGTTCCAGCTGCTCTCCCGGTTGTTCGGAACGAACTACGTCAACAATTGCTCGTATTATTGTCATCAGGCAAGTGGCGTTGGTCTGGGAATGGCCATCGGAACAGGCGCCGGGACTGTCCGGCTGGAAGATCTGGAGAAGACGGATCTATACATCCTGATCGGGGCAAATCCGTCGTCGAATCATCCGCGACTGATGAGATCGTTGATGCAGATCCGACGGAACGGCGGTCGGATCATCGTCATCAATCCCATGAAGGAACTGGGATTGAGCAGTTTTCGAGTCCCGAGCGATATCCGCAGCATGCTGTTCGGGACTGAGATCGCCAGCCTGTATGTGCAGCCTCATATCGGCGGTGATCTGGCCCTGCTGACCGGAATCGCGAAAGACGTGATCGAGCGCGGCAGTCATGACCGAGACTTTGTCGAGCGTCATACAGATGGCTTCGATCAGTTCCTGACTCAGGTGCAGGTAACATCGTGGGAATCCGTCATTGAACAGAGCGGTGTTGGTCGAGACACGATTCGTGAGATCGCCGATCAGTATGTTCAGGCAAAGAATGTGGTGATCGGCTGGTGCATGGGGATCACTCATCATCTGCACGGGACTCGCAACGTCCACGCGATTGCCAATCTGGCACTGCTGCGGGGCATGGTCGGACGCAGTCATGCCGGACTGATGCCGATCCGCGGCCACAGCAACGTACAGGGGCTGGGTTCTGTCGGTGTCACGCCTGTGCTCAAGCAGAACATGCTTGAGCGATTCGAGAGGCGACTGGGGATCCAGCCGCCGACCTCACCGGGCTTCGACACGATGGCCTGCATGGACCCGCGCGCCCATCGGCGCCATCTTGCACGGCGTGAACGAGATCGTCCTGTCCGAGGGCTTCGTCCT
>JANNGQ010000442.1:0-4449 GCA_031403975.1 Planctomycetota bacterium | reverse complement strand
CCTTCAACCGTCCTGTCTCCGACTTTGATGATGACATCACCTGTCTGGACTCCGGCGGCCTCTGCAGGTGATGCCGGGCGAACTGTCCGGACGACGATTCCATCGGCACCGCTGGCGGCCAGATCGGGCTGCAACCCGAGGTACGGCGTCCGAGCGGCGTCTCGTCGACCCCTTGGGGCACCAGCCACAAATGTGGGACGCTTTTCCAGCCCGTCCATTCCTTTCAGTAACTGCTCCGAGTAATCGATGACGGACACTGTGCCCTCGATGTTCAGCGTATTCACATCATCGTCAGGCGTGTGGTAAATTGCTGTCATCCCCGTGTGGCAGAACATGACGGGAATATTCGCCTTATAAAACGGCAGATGATCACTTCCTGCAAATGCATTATCAATGGCCGTAATCTCGATTGGCGTTGCATCATCCGCGGCCTTCACAATCGCCGGAAACTCGCTGGCACTGCCGATGCCGTTGACTTCAACATGATTGTTTCTCAGGTTGCCGATCATGTCAAAGTTCAGCATCGACACGGTGTTTTCGATTGGAAACAGGGGATTGCGGACATAGTGCTCGGCACCCAGGAGACCTCTTTCTTCCCCGGAAAAACAAATGAAGACCATGCGGCGTTTCGGTTTTGGACCGGAGGCGATTCGTCGTGCCAATTCTACGACGGCCGCGGTGCCTGATGCGTTATCGTCGGCTCCGTTGTGAATTTCTCCCGTACGGTTCTGAGTTCTCGAACCGTAGCCGCCGAACCCCAGGTGATCATAGTGGCCGCCGATAATGATCGTCTCCTCGGCGAGTGGTCCTTCTCCTTCAACCACTCCGATGAGATTGTCCGTTGACACACCGTTCGTTTCAAACTTCGTCGAAACTTCAGCGGACCAGCCCGTCAGTTCCTGAGAAAGTGGTTTCAATGTCTCATCGATGTATGCGGCAACGTCTGCCAGGCTGGCCAGTGATTTGCCGTCAGCAGCGTTCAGCGGTGTCGTTTTCAGGACTGCATCAATGACCGACTGTTTGACATGTGCAAATGGCACGGAATTGCCGTCGTTGCCGAAGCCGGTCGGTGGATTCAGTTCATCAGTCTCCGGAGTTCTGGAGCTGGCATAGTCATTCACAAGCAGAACGGCTGCCGCTTTCGACTGGTTCACCAGTTCCAATTTGCGATCGATGTATGCATTCGGACTGGTCACCTGGCCGGCGAAAGCACCACCGTCCCGGCTCTGAGGCTCCCGACGGATCATCACAAGGACCTTGCCTTCCAGATTCATTCCGGCATAGTCATTGTAATTCTCGTCCGCAGAATTGATCCCGTAACCAATGAAGACAAGTCCGCCCGTCGCCGCACTGTTGGCGCCTCGCCGGATCGGCTGGAACTGCTCATTGAGTGCCAGAATCGTCTTTGATCCGTCAGGAGCTGTCAGTTCGACTTTTGTGGAATCCGCGATGACGACATCACCCAGTGAAATCTCAAACGGCTGACGGTACGAACCATCCGGCATCGCGGGCTTGAGTCCGAATCGCTGATATTCAGCAATGATCCGCTCAGCAGCGAGTTCGATGCCTTTGGTTTCTACACCACGGCCCTCCAGTGCGTCGGATGCGAAGTACTCGATGTCTGCCCTGACCCGCGACAGCGCCTCGCCCGGATTCAGCTCTTCGGCCGAAGCCGGGGTCAAAGCGGCACTTGCAAAGCAGCCGAGAACGACACATCGCACCGCACGCAACACGTCCAGAACCATTTTCGGCATTCCTTGATCAGAGTTCATGATCGACTCAAGCCTGCTCTCTCCAATGCCGCAAGTTCTACAGGACCAGGCACCGATTCTCAATCCCTGAGAAACCAGAACCAGGGCTTGGTCATTTACGTTGACCTTTCGCAGGCACGCTGCCCCGGTCGCAGCCATCGGCTGGACCAGTCCCGCAGACGCAGAGTGCTCCTGAGATTCATCTGCGGTGAAATCCCCCCAAGATGCAACCGACAGTCCCCGAGCTGGATGGGGCGTTAAGGAGAACATGGGACAGTCGAGCTACAAGCACCGCGAAGATGCCGGGGCAGAACGATGAGGGCAGAATAATGCGAAGGAATTGAATGAATCATGGCGGCCTGTCTTCATCGTCCTGCACTCATTGTTCTGCCAATGTCTACTCTCGACCGTCCCATGTTCGCAGAACGTCCGCCAAACACGATTTGTCATCAATCTGCCGACAGGGGAGATCCGACAGTGAAAAATGTTACGCCGGCCCGAAACGTCAACGGCGTCGAAACCGACGCGGAGTTCAACACCCCGTCGCAGCCGTTCCAGTTCCTAATTCCCTGGTCAATCCTGAAATTGTCGATTTCACTGCATACTTTCTCAAGGTGGGCGGTCTGCTGCGTCGACTGAGCCGGGAGCGCGCCAAGCCGCTTGTGAAGTGGGCTCCGGTTTTCGGGAGGGCGAGGTTCCTGCCGAGCCGTTGCGGCCAGGCTCCAGGTTGCGGCACGGCAGGAGCCTCGCCCTCCCAAGCGCACAATCATTCGCGACTGCACCCTCACTGCGTCGCTGTCGAGTCCAATCGAGGATCGCTGCCGTAGTGACCGTCCTGTTCCTCGACCGGAAGTTTCGGAATTGATGCTCGCGGTCGGTCCTCGGCAAACCAATGATTGTTCTCAAATCGAAATGTTTCGGGATCAGTGCCTCCGCCAATGTTGACTTCAGTCTGCACCTGCGATCGGCGAAAAACGATCCGGTTGCCTTTCACGAGCACGTTGCGACATGGGACAAATTCATCGGATTTCGTTTCCTGCAGGATTCGAAAGATCCATTTTTCCGGAAACAGAACTACGTTGCCGGTGAATTCCGCTCCGTCGACTCCGACAAATGCGGCCGCGCAGAGTCCTCCTTCGATGATGTTGTCTCGGACAACAATCTGCTTCGCCTCATGTTTTGCACCCTGCGGCCGAAAGTAGGGCAGTCCCGTTGAGCCACCGACATTGATCGGTCTTTCACCCGCATTCTGAAAATGACACTTCTCCACTGTGATTTCCGACGACCCGCCTTTCAGCTGGATGCCAGCTGATGCGCTGAAGCCAGCTTTCCCAGTCAACCGGCAGCCGGTGATCAGTGATTTGTGACAACCCACAAGGTCAATCCCCTGTCCGCCCCAGCCAGTGATCGTGCAGTCGTGGATCGTCAGTTCCAGAAGTCCCGAGCCCTTGATTCCGTCGTGATTGCCATTCGGGCCGATGTCCGAGATCTCAACATGTTCGATGGTGATTCCAATGACAGGCTGCTCAAGGTCGCCGCCATCATCGATGTTGATTCCGTTGTTCTTCTGTCCGCTCACCGTTACGTTGCGAAGCGTCAGGTGATCGCACCGCGAGAATTGCCAGGACGTATTGCCGCCTTTGAAATGTGGCGGATTCTCCGGATCAATCGCTTCGATCGTCAGGCGCTCCACGCCTTCCACCCGATTGCCGCCAGGGTAGTCACCGGACGCAACCTTCAGCGTTGTTCCTGACTCGAGAGCCGACAGGGCGGACCTGAGCTCACTGGCGTTATGGACAATGACTTCCTGTCCATACAGTAGCAGCGCGTCGCCGGATTGAAGTACCGGAAACGCCAACAGGCATGTCGTGACGAGTCTCAGCATTGAATGCATTGCAGATCCTCTGATACCGCAGTGAGCGGATCAGAGGATAATACAGTCAGTTCTGACTGACAGCCATGCACTCAATTCGTCAGAGTCCTGGCACATGGGCACGAAAAGCCCCGAAGAATTTCCATCAAGGCAAATGACTTCAGGCATTCCGCAGCGTTCGGGCTAAGTCTTCCTGGAATCGTTGAACGGCGAAGTAACCTCCGATGGCATGGGCGGCCATCGACAGGCCCGGCCCACGCTGCGTACTCGGAGTTTCTCCCACACCCGGAATGCTGATGAGCGTGATAGGGTCTCGGTCGTCGCGATACAGGCTGAATTGGAAGCCGTCTGCGTTGTTTGGGGGCCACGATGCGGTTGGTGAGGCAAGACCGAACAATCGGACTGTTCCTGCCGGGCTGGAAGCCCAGTGTCTCGTTCGCTTAATCACCCATATGGCATTGGCCGAGATAAGATTGCCCTGACTATGGCAGACAATCACGGTTCGCTTTCGGTTCTCGGCATTGTCATAGAGGCGGCCAAAAAGGGCGAGCGATGCCTGATTGAACGACAATACCGCTTCGCCGGCCAGTCGTTCCGCCTGCCTGAGAGGCGTAATTCGTCCCGCGCTCAGCCGGGCCACGAGGAGCGCGAGTACCCCGGATGGGTGGGCGATTGCCTGCAGGCCGACTAGTAGTGGCGCAACTCGTCCCACGGGCAGCAATTGATCGTGGACACATTGCAATGGCCTCGCAGGCGGTGATCACGGGAGCCTTCTCGATGACGCGCCAGGCGATCCAGCTGGGCTACATCCCGCGGCTCGAGATC
>JANNGQ010000441.1:0-3010 GCA_031403975.1 Planctomycetota bacterium | reverse complement strand
CTTCGATGTTTTCAGCATCAAGGAACAGAAAATCCTGCTGACGGATTCCGGCGAGGAGTGAATCTGCCGAGCCTTCCCTTCGAGGCTGTGACTTTATCGTCACCTGGCTCGTCCGGGTGGTTTAGCGGCTTGTGCGCTAGTCAAAAACACGTATCTGTGCGACCGGAGAATTGCAAAAAGCCGGGGAACCACCGGGGTAAACCCGAATGTCGTGGACGTCGTGAGCGGAATGGCGCTAGCCACCGGTGTCTGTTCGCGACAAAGCGGCGAAAAACCGGCGGCTAGCGCCGTGCCGCTGGCAGTCTCTCACGAGTTCCGCTACGCCCATTCTGGAATCGCGTTGATGCCTCCTGCTGTGTCTCCATGAATCCTGATCGCGCTCGTCCCGAACGGCAGGGCACAACCAGTGTCTGGCACTTCCCGCGGAAACTCGGCTTCCCCCTCGGGCTGGCGGTGGTGTTCTTCGGCACGCTGATACCCTACGCGGCCGTTCACAGTTTTGAATTCCTCAACTGGGACGACAATGTCTATGTCATTGAACGTCCGGAGATCCACCAGGGATTGACGAGCGACGGAATCTACTGGGCATTCACAACCTTCGAAAATGCAAACTGGCATCCGCTGACGTGGCTCTCGTACATGCTCGAGATCGAGCTGTTCGGACTCGATTCACGTGTCATGCATCTGACGAATCTCGGGCTGCACTGCCTGAATGCTGTGCTGGTCGCATGCCTGCTCCGAAGTCTGACCGGGAATGACACGCTGTCGCTGGTGATCGCAGTTTTCTTTGGAGTGCATCCACAGCATGCAGAAGCTGTGGCCTGGGTCTCGGAACGCAAAGAGCTGCTGTGCATCTTTTTCGGCCTCCAGTCAATGCTCGCCTGGCAGCGCTATCGAATCAGCCGCGGAGTTCACCTTTGGCTATCCGCTCATCTGCTTTTTGTCCTGAGTCTGCTGGCAAAGCAAATGCTGGTCACGCTGCCGTTCCTGCTGGTCGTACTGGCGGTTTGTCCGCTGAAATCCGGAGATCATGTCATCCAATGGAAGTTGATTCCCCAGTCTGTTCGCGCCGCATCGTGCTTCTTTCTGCTCGCGCTGGTCTTCACAGTCTGTATTTTCCAGGCACAGGAGTCAGGTGAAGCGATCTTATCGGGTGAATTGCTGCCCATCAGGTATCGCCTCGCGAATGCCGTTCAGAGCAGCGTCTTCTACGTGGTTCAGACACTTGTTCCCGTCGGACTGAACCCCTTCTATCAGCATCCGATGCACGATATCTCGGTCAGCCTGACGGCATTCTGCGTCGCCGTGCTGATTGCCGCCATCGCAGGCGTCTGGTCAAATCGGTCGCGTCCGGGCATCCTGGCCGGTGCTCTATGGTTTGTGGGGACACTTGTGCCCGTGATTGGTCTGGTCCAGCTGGGATCCGCTTCCAGAGCCGATCGATATATGTATTTTCCGCATATAGGGCTCTTCCTGCTGATTGGTTCGCTGCCGCTGTTCAGCAGCAGCCGTCAGTACACGAAGCTGAAAGCCCTGACGCTTATTCCGGCGGCAGCCGTCTTCTCGGTGCTCACGTTTCTGCAGGCACAAATCTGGCACGACAGTGTTTCCCTCTGGAAGGCGTGTGTCCGCGTCGACCCGGACAGCTATCGCGGCCATGACCAGCTGGCACTGGCACTCCTGGCCGATGAACAGATTGATGAAGCACTGCTCGAGGCACGAATCGCGCTGAGATATCCCGAGAATCGTATTGTCGGAGGAGTTTACACGACACTCGGCAGTGCACTCCTGTTCAAGGGCGACACTTCGGGTGCGATCGAGAATCTGCGCGAAGCCATCAGACTGAGGCCGCATGATTTTCGCGCACTGATCAACCTCGGCTACGCATTGCATGATTTCGATCTGAAGGAATCGAAACGGCTCTTTGCGGAGGCGCTGGAGTATTCTCCCGCGAATGCGGAAGCGATGGGCAACCTTGCGAATTGCGAAGCCGAAGAGGGCCATTTCAATCGAGCCCTGGAACTTCTACAGGATGCCATGAAGATCTCTCCGAAGGATGTCAAATTGAAGGAGAATTTCCGGCTCTTTAAGGAGGCTCAACAGCAGGGACGCTGAATCCGTCAACCTGTACGCGGCTGGGAGACTTGTCGCGATTCTTTGTGGGGCAGGCTTCCAGCCTGCCTGGATTTGAAAAAACGCATGCGTCTTTGAACCGACAAGGCCGGCTAAAAGCCTGCCCCACGATAAGACCGACCGTCCCCAAGCTCAGCCAGACGCTGATCGAACAGCAGGATCTCGACGACCGCCCAGCAGTTGGACGCGGATTCCAGGACGACGCGATCCGTCGGCCGCAGCTGTGGAACGAACGGACGGGAACGGACGGGGCCATCCAACTTTCGGGGCGGAACGGACGGGGCCATCCAACTTTTGAGCGCGGTTCAGGGGTATTGGATAAGGCAGCGGATCTGGTGAATCGAATTTCGTTCGTCAGTACGCCGTTACTTTGGGACGCGACTGAGGTAGCTCGGACAAATCGAAGGGATGGCTCGGCAAGCTGCCATTCAGCTCTGCAACGCCGCCAGAATGATCGATCAGAAGATCTGAGCTGTTTCCGGCGATGCGTTGATGTCCTGAACGGTCGTGAGCCAGATTCGATTACGCATGACTGTCGGTAAGGGGGGAAGCAACTCAAGGATCTGCTCCACTCGACGTTGGGAAGCTCTTTGCTTCCCGCTCCCGACGATCATCAGGATCCGAAAACTCGTGGTGGGATTATTGGGTCATCGTGAAATGAAGTGCGCGCGGATTTTCTGCGGCGCTTCTGTCGCAGCGCATTGGGATCCAACGTGGCGTCGGGGTATGTGGATTCGCGCGAATTCTGCCTTGCTCTCCGCAATGCGATTTCGGGCCAACGGCCCAAACGTTCTGATAGCCTGGCCCAAGCACAGCGTCGGGCCAGGTCAACGAGCGTCAATCCATCACCACGGCCCGACGGGCCAACCAGTCGATG
>JANNGQ010000440.1:0-1852 GCA_031403975.1 Planctomycetota bacterium | reverse complement strand
AGGCTCGGGAGATTGCTTCCTTGTGAAAGCCTCACCGGCAGGATACGAAGAAGTCAGCCGGTTCAGACTTGATCCTCAGACGAAGCAGCGGAGCGACAGAGGCCAGATCTGGACTCATCCTGTGATCTGTAACGGCCGGCTTTACCTTCGCGATCAGGAAATCATCTGCTGTTATAAGATCACGGAATAGAGTCTCCGCTTTGTTGCAAACCAGCCGCTCAACATCGTGACGGGTTTTCACTCATAAAACCTGACGGAACGGGTTCGTAGCCGGAGTCGTGAGACTTCGGTGGCACCGGCGCACGTCCGAATTCTCACGAATCCGGCTACGGGAATCCCTGCCGACGGAGCGGCAGGACAACAGTTGCTGAATCCGCGCTGGGAATTGCAGCGATCCCTCGTCAATTGCACGATCGGGAAAAAATCTCAAGGAAAAACCGATGTTCCGTTCGTCCAACGACAGCGCGACGCAGCAACAATGTCCGGTTCCGGTGGAATTCGGTCCCGGAGATTCCATCGCACAGGTCGGTTCACCGGGGTTGCATGTCGTCTCCTTCTTCAGCCAGGTGTGCGACGATGAGGAATGGAATGGCCGGCTGAGATGTCATCGGGAACAATCTCAGGAATTCAACTGCCGCGCCACTGCCGGATTTCGATAGGATTCGGCAGCACAGGCGAGTTTCCGGGCAGCACAGGGACAGAACATGACGAACGCTGCCGCCGGGCCGGAGAAGCGAGAACCTTCAGAGCTTCCGGCTTCGGGAGTATTGATCGGGATCGATTATGGTACGAAGCGCGTCGGCGTCGCAGTTTCGGATCGAGATCAGAGATTCTCCAGTCCGCTTCATAATCTGGACCGCCAGGGAACTGAGGCCGATGAGCGGTACTTCCGGCGGCTGACGGAGGAATACCGCCCGGTCGGAATGGTGATCGGACTGCCGATTCATCTCAGCGGCGACGAGAGCGAAAAATCCGTCGAGGCCCGCCGCTATGCAGACTGGCTGTCCGGTGTGACTCGTTTGCCATTCACTTTTCAGGACGAACGCTTTACTTCGTTTCAGGCCGAACGGCTGCTGCGTGAAGCCGAGCTGACAAAGAAGAAACGTAAGGCCCGGATCGACAAGCTGGCGGCTCAGATTCTGCTGCAGACGTTCCTCGATGCGCGAACTGCCGCTCGAGAGACATGGCTTGCAACGTCGGTCGTCACGAATTGCGATACGAGTGAATCCGATGCCCCGTGATGGCTCGCCAGATTCCGATCAGAAACGCCGTATTGGCCAACACAAAACTGTAAGCCGTTCCGGCACCTGGAACGCGCCCGCCAAAATTGGATGTCATCCAGCCGCAGCCAGCAAGTGCAAACAGTGTCGCGAACGGGGCGAACGTTGCCGCGGTGAGCGGGCTCGGCTGGAGGATCAGGAGGACGAATGTGCTCAGTGTGGCACACACCAGAAACAGAGGTGACATCCAACGCAGCAGTTTGTGAGACCACAAAGCAAACGCATAGCCGGGTTGTCGGAACGGATTCAGCAATTCGCTGCGAGTCCAGGTTCCCTGCCAGTTCCGGAGTGTCATCCGGATCCGCCGTCGCAGGGTAATGCCGCCGTCGGAATCGAACGAGTCAAACGCCTCGGCAATCGGTTCGTGGACAACCCGAAAACCCTGTGCCGCGACATCCAGCGGCACGATGCAGTCTTCACCGATCGCCGGATCCATCTCCACGAACAGTGACCGCCGAACGGCAAAACAGGCTCCAGCGACGACCGCCAGAATGCCCAATCGAGACTCCAGGTATCGCAGTTTCAGTTCGTAATTCCAGTAGTAGCCCTGACTGGTCTGAACAGCGTCCGTT
>JANNGQ010000439.1:0-2658 GCA_031403975.1 Planctomycetota bacterium | reverse complement strand
CCTCATCAGGTCTCGAACCGGACGCTGTGACACAGAGCACCTCCTGACGCCTGGGAAAGCGGACAACGCGAGGGATGCGTTGGCGAAATCGACGGAGTGTCGCTTTTCTGAAACGTGGCTTCCTGATCCGTCATAAACGGTCCAAAGTCAGCCTCGTGCCGGCTTTCAGAAGATTCTGTGCAGCGTCAGTGCATGTTGTTCCAGTCGTATCGGTTGCACATCGACCAGACTCCACGGAATGCTGAACAAGTGGATTGGCTGATTGGTGTCGAGGCGTGCCACCCCGTGGTTCCGGAAGATCCGGCAGGTTCGGACTTCGTGGGCTAACCAGATTTCTGTGTCCCGAACACTGCTGCCCGGCAATGCCCCTCGCTGACGCTTCGGGTTTGTGTTCTCCGACAACAAACATACCTGCCCCGCAAACGCATCGCACCGGTCTCGATGGGCAGTCGACGAGGCAGGCGGTAATCTCCGGCAATGCGTCAGCCTGCAACTCAAGGGGCGATTACTTTCGAGGCCATTTTCCCATGATCCGATTCCTGATCGCCGTACTTTGCCTGTGGAATGCGTCGCCGCAGATCGAGGCGGCCGTGACCGTTGCCGACTGCCAGCTGATGCTTCAGACGGGTCAGTATGAAAACTGTCTGAAAGCCACGACGGAAGCGATCGCGAACCGCAGTTATGGCGAAGAATGGCCGATCCTGAAGGCGCAGAGCGAGATGGCAATCGGCAAATATCCGGAGGCCCTCGAATCGATCGCAGCGGGTATCGAGCGGTATTCCTGGAGCGTGCGACTCCGGTTGCTGGAATACGAATGTGCTCTGGCCAACGGCAGGAAAGATCAGGCAGCTGCGGCACTGATTGAAACCGAACGTCTGGTGAGCACCGCCTCCTGGCGCTACACCGACGCCGACGACCTCGTCGCGCTCGGTCAGGTGGCACTGGCTCTAGGTGCTGACGCGAAAGCCGTCCAGGAAGGATTCTTCGAACGGGCGAGGAAGAATTATTCGAATCGCCCCGACGGATTTCTGGCTGCCGGTCGGCTGGCTCTTGCCAAAGGCGATGCCGCATTTGCGGCTGAACTGCTGGCTCCTGCCGCGAAGGATTTTCCCGACAATCCCGACATCCTGTTTTCGCTGTCCGAAGCGATCCGCACGGCCGATCGCGAACAGGCCACGGCACTGCTGCAGAAAACACTGGCAATCAATCCGAAATACCCATCCGCCCTGCTGCGGATCGCGGAGCAGCAGATTGACGGTGAGGATTACACGGATGCGGAAACGACAATTCAGCAACTGCTGGCCGTGAATGCCGATCATCCCGAAGCACTCGGACTGCAGTCCGTGATTCATCATGTCCGCAATGATCTCGATGCCGCTGCTCAAAGTCGTACGGCCGCTCTGAAGTTCTCCGCGACGAATCCGCGTGTCGATCATCTGATCGGCCGCAAGCTGTCACAGAAGTATCGCTTTACGGAAGCAGCCGCCTTTCAGCGCAGGGCGCTGGAAGCGGATCCCGAATTCGGTCCTGCAAAGATTCAACTGGCTCAGGATCTGCTGAGGCTGGGGCAGGAACAGGAAGGCTGGGCAGTCGCTGAACAGGCTCACAAAGCCGACGGATATGACTCGACGCTGTTCAATCTGCTGCTGCTGAAGGACAGTCTGACCAAATTCGCGACAATCAGCAGCGAACATTTTCAGGTGCGGATGGGAAAGCAGGAAGCTGCTGTCTACGGAGACCGCGTACTGGAATTGCTGGAGCAGGCATGGACGGACCTCACGCCGCGGTATGAGTTCTCTCCGGAGCTGCCGGTGATTGTCGAGATTTATCCGCGGGCTGAAGACTTCGCGGTCAGAACATTCGGGATGCCCGATGTCGCCGGGTTTCTGGGTGTGTGCTTCGGCAAAGTCATCACGGCCAACAGCCCTGCGAGTCGACGCGAAAACCCGACGAACTGGGAATCCGTCCTGTGGCACGAGTTCTGTCATGTGGTCACTCTGCAGAAGACCGGCAACAAGATGCCGCGCTGGCTGAGTGAGGGCATTTCCGTCTTCGAGGAGCGTCGCACCGATCGCCGCTGGGGACAGCACATGGATCCTGAATTCCGCGACCGCATTCTGGCAGACAACATCACACCCGTCGCCGAACTCAGCAGCGCCTTCCTCTCGGCGAAGACAGGAGAAGATGTCAACTTCGCGTACTTCGAATCGTCGATGGTCGTCGAACATCTCGTCACTGTTCACGGATTGCCGGCGCTGAATGCAATTCTCGCCGATCTGAACGCCGGTGTTCAGATCAACGATGCAATTGAACGGCACACGGATGGATTGGAGACCTTTGAACAGTCGTTCAAAACATACCTCGGGGAACAGGCGCTGTCATTTGCGCTCGGTGCGGAGTTCTCGACGAAAGAGTTTACTGAAGCCGAACTCACCAGCCGCGAATCTGTCGAGCAGTTTCTCGAGGAACACCCCGCCAGCTTTCCGGCGATGCTGGTTCAGGCGACTCGGCTGATCGAGGAGAATGAGCCCGATGAAGCAGAACTGGTGCTGAAGAAAATGACAGAACTGGTCCCGGAAGATGACAGCGTCAACGGACCTCGCCGGCTGCTCGCGGAAGTCTACCGCCGCCGCAATCAGCCGGAGCTGGAAGCCAACG
>JANNGQ010000438.1:0-3881 GCA_031403975.1 Planctomycetota bacterium | reverse complement strand
TGACCAACAGTGACGCGATCAAGTTTTCGCTGCTGCTGCTGCAGGACGGCGCGAGATTTGTCGAGAACATTGACACTTACACCGTTCAGTTCAACAAACACGAACGCATCAACGGAGACATGACAGATCTGCAGACAATCGATCTCAAGGTTCGTCACCGTCCGTCGTTCAGTGTATACATGAAGTGGCAGAACGGAGACAAGGGGCGTCAGCTGCTCTATAATGAAGACTACGAAGACAAAAAAATGGTGGTGAAGCTGGGCGGCATCAAGGGCAGAATCCTGCCGGGGATCAAGCTGGAACCGCTCGGCCCCGAAGCAATGGCCGCAGCGCGCTACCCGGTGACGGAAGCCGGAATCCTCGGGATGGTGAAACAGATCATCATGCACCGACAGAATGACATCAAACATGGCCACGGAGTCACCTGTGTGCGCCTGCCGAATCAAGTGCTTGACGAGCGGGACTGCTACTGTTTCCGGTTTGAGTATCAGTCACCCGAATTCAACGCTCAGTACCGCAAAAGCCAGCTCCTGATCGACAGCCGCTATCACATTCCCCTGCAGGTCGTGAATCACACCTGGGCGAAAGATGCAGAAGGGCTGACACCAGACCAGCTTGACGAGCTGACGCTGATTGAAGACTACTCCTTTTCTCGTGTCGACTTCGGGCGGGAACTCGTCGCCGAAGAATTCAGCCGGGAAAACAAGGCGTACAGGATGTAAAAAGTCGTGGCGTTGACAAACATGTTCTTATCAGCGCACTGGCTCGCGTGGATTCAATGCAAACAGCCCTGAAGGGGCAACGCCGTGAAGGATTTTTTTAGCCGGATTCGTGAGAATTCGGGGGTGACCCGCTGATTCCGAAGTCTCACGACTCCGGCTACGAACGCATTCCCGGGACTTTCATTGCTTCAAATCCTTCACGGCGTTGTCGGACTTGGCGGCAATGGATTCAGCATCGAGCTGGCTTCGGCGGCGAATTGTGTCATTTCGGTTCGCCACGACGCGGGAATGTCCAAGGCGTGTTTCTGCATGAGAACTTCGGCTTTACCGAACATGTCACGTGCCGCTTTCTGGTCACCCTGCCGGGCGTGGCACATCGACAAAGCGAACAGATCAAAGGGTTGAGCCTCTGGCGACTGAATCGCGACGCTTTGCTGCAGCTTCTCGATGGCTTCGTCATTTTCTCCAGCCCGAAAGAGGGCTACTCCCAGAGTGTTCAGGTAGAGCGATCTCTGCTCTTCCGTGAGCGATTTGTCCTGCATGGCTCGCCGGGCAAGCACCACGGCGGTCGCAGAATCACGCAGCGGGAGGGGTCCGGTCGTCAGCAGCCAGGAGAGGTTGTTGCAGGAAAGTGCATCTTGCGGTTTCAGCTCGATTGCCCGCGCAATCGCGACACGAGCGGAATCGAGGTCATACCTTTCGACCGCCGCCAGAGCCCGTCGGATTTGCTCAGTCGCCTCCCGTTGCGTAAAGCGCTCGTCGGCGATGAAATGCACCGAGTCGATTCGTTTCAAGTCCGAAACAATCTCCGGTTTTGTCGACTCGTCGGACAGCCAGGCCAAATCCCGTTGGCTGAGTTCTTCGCGTATGGCGACCAGATCCCACACATGGACCACGCCGCCAGCTTCGGGTGAAAGAATGGCCAGATGGTTTCCTTTCGGGTTAAAAGCCATACGGTAGACGCGATCCTGATCAGGGTTGGTCAACACGGCGATTTCACTCCCGTCATCCGGATTGAATAGATGAATCCGGGCTGTGGAGTCGGATACGGCCAGCAGATTGCTGTCAGGGGAAAAACAGACATTGACTCCGGAAAATGAACGACCCGGTACGTCAATTCTTTTCGATTCCTGCCATGTCTCAGCATTCCAGATCGTGACTTCCCCAGAATTCGTGACCAGCCATTTGCCATCGGGACTGAATTGGACCACGCAGCAAGCCGGTTCATCGATCGTGTGAATAGGTGTTCCGGAGTCGATATCCCAGATCCGCGCCTTACCGCTTGTCCATCCTCCAGTGGCCAGTCGCCGACCGTCAGGACTGAAGGACAGACTTCGAACATCATCATGCTTACCGACCGGCCTGAGACGAACCTCGCCTTCGACCGACCCGACCACAGCTCCCTTGCCATCGGGCACGGCAAATTGTTTCCCGTCGAGGCTGACGCTAAAGCCTCCATAGAGGGGCCAATCGCCGATTCGTTCTGGCGGTCCGAACGTCACGCTTCGAGCTTCGGGCGCATCCGGATTCTGGCTTGTTTCGGCACGTTCGCCGGCGCGCCATCGATTGAGCCCCAGTTCATTCAGCGTCAACATCCCGGCGTCTCCGTCGAAGCGAATGAAACTGTCTCCCATTTCCAAATGGTCCAGAGGAAGCAACGATTCCGCGTCGAAGAACTGCACATCGCCGCTGATTGCCGCAGCCAGCAGCCGTCCATCGGGGCTATAGGCCAGATCAAACGATGAAGAGACTGGCGACGTCGCATGGATCAGCGGAAGTGTGTGATACACTCGCGGGTTGCTGATCTCGGCTATTGCGACCCGGGTACCATGGAGACTTTGCAGCATGCGAAAGCCACCAGTGGCATCCGGTGAGATTTCGGACAATAAAATATCCAATTTCGACAGCTCGACTGCACCGCTGCTGACGTTCCAGAGCTGCATTTGCCCGGACCATGAGTCGTACGTCAGAAACAGTTCGCCGGTCGAACCGAACCAAATGCTCAGATGGGAGCTGTTGTTAAAGAATGACGTGAGCTTCGTGCCGCTTTCAATGTCCCACAGCACTACGCCGTCTCCGGGATGGGGTGCCGTCGCCAGCACATCGGAGCTGGGATGCCAAGCAAGGTTGGTCGCACTCTCCGGGCTTCGGGGTGCGTCGACATCAAGAATGATGTTACCAGTATTGAACTCGATGACCTGAACAGAATCCTCGACAAATAGGGCGGCTTTGCGTGAATCCGGTGAAACAGCAATCCCGTGACGCGCCACGATTGGGCCAAAGGACTTGTCCACCTGCCCATTCTGCAAGTTGAACAGCGAAAGATTGCCGTCGCCGTCGGTTCCCAGAATCCGCTCGCCATCGGGCGTGAATCCCCATGCGCCTTTGCTCCCTGTTTCAAAAATGAGCTCCGGCTTCGGTGTGGTCAGTCGAAAGACACGACAGGTGTCATTCAGAATTGCTAGTTTTGTCCCATCGCGGCTTAGCATTGGCCTGGCATCCGGTTGCAACCCTGCAATTCGAGCAAGCTCGCGACCATCGCCGACTCGCCGGACGACGATTTCAAGTTCTTTCGACAGGTAAGCATAAATCGTGTGTTGAGCATCTGTCGTGAACGAACTGTTATACTGACTCCAGTCTTCATTCCATTCTGCGACGACTCGAAAATCGGGCAGTGCCAGGCTGGCGATCGTGGCATTCCTCATACGGTCCATCTGATCGGATGAGAATGGGATCGATCCGCCCAACTCACGTGCGGAGTCGATTGCGAGCAATCCGTCATACCGCTGGCCAACCTCGCCACTGGTCCGCAATGCTTCTGCGCGTGACAAGTGCGACTCCCACAATTGATGCAACGCTGCAACTTTCGCCGTCTGCTCGTCAGTCCTCGCGTTGGATGTCAACGTCAATTGATGACCCAGCCGCATCGAGTAGACCGTCGATACGGCACTGACAAGCATCAATAGTGCGGCAATCGACGTGGCGAGAACGGCTTTCACGGGATGACGACGGCACCACCGCCAGGCGCGCTCGATGGCTGTGGTGCGGCGGGCGACAATCGGCTGATCGGCAAGAAAACGAGCCAGATCGGCGGCCAGATCGGCGGCGGAGGCGTAGCGACGTCCGGGTGTTTTCTCAAGGCATTTCAGACAAATCGTT
>JANNGQ010000437.1:0-1814 GCA_031403975.1 Planctomycetota bacterium | reverse complement strand
AATCGCAGGGCTCGCTGAGCATCCTGCAGCGGAATCGGATGCCGATACGGAGACAACCGGTAACGCAGGACGAATGCCGTGACTCCGATGCTGTTGAAGTATCTTGCCGGCTGAACACCTTCATGGTCCGTGGCATGGACTGAGTAACCGCCGCCGGGACAGATCACGATCGCTGTACCATTCGGTTTCTCGGTAGCCGGGTAGATCCACACGCCCGGTTTGTCGGCGTCTTTGTCTCCCGTCGCACCCGGAGCACCGTCCGGCCAAAGCAGTCGGAATTCCGGTCCCGCGGCGATCAGACCCTCATTCATGCCGGCAATCATCAGCAACAACAGGAACAGACAAAGTCGAGTCATCGTTTCATTCCGCAAGGTTTGTCCGACGTGTGGTTGACACGGGTCGGATGGATTTGGCCGGATCTGTCGATCTGACAGAGTGTTGCCTGACTTGTCAAGCCTGCGCAGAAACGCATTCGGATGCTCGTCGGATACGGCGGCCGCATAGCTCATGGGCCATTTTTGGCCCTGTGCAAGTCAATCTCGATCTGAATTCTTGCCGCTCTGGTGGAGAGTGCGGCTTCGGTGGCTTCCGAGCGATGCTCCTGAATCGCTTCAAACTGCATGGTGGA
Organism: Planctomycetota bacterium; assembly: GCA_031403975.1. GTDB lineage: Bacteria > Planctomycetota > Planctomycetia > Planctomycetales > Planctomycetaceae > SXXK01. The sequence goes on along the minus strand of JANNGQ010000437.1, from coordinate 1,186 downwards.
CTTCAACGCGGCTTCCAGGATTGCAATACGTTGCTCCTTTGAGGTCGCAAGTTCAAGTTCAGCTCGAAGAAGGTCTTGCTCGAATTCAACCACGCGACCAATTGACATCGGGTCAAAATGATTCATTGCTTCCAGACGTGCATTTGACACTGCCACAAGTTTCTTCAGGGCATCTCTGCGTGCCTCCAGCAATACGCGAAGTACGTCGTCTTCCAGATCCTGATTGCCTGGCAGACTCCCGCCCTTGAGCATTGGCGCTGCTCTATTACCGGCAGTTTTACCGGCACTGTTGCCCGGCTCATGGATACTCACACGAAACAGGACAACATGCTTCAGTGAGCGTTGATGGTTGAGCAGGTAAACATGGCCCGAGCTGAACGGCACACTCCGAGGATCAAGTTGCGCCGTGTTGAAATCTGTGTTCAAGAAGTCAGACAGCTTTCCCTCCCCGAGGTCCGCCAGGGTGCATGGACCATAACTGTACTGAAACGTGACGCTCCCTGCCGTCTGCACAAACTCCAGATCCCACTCATTCATCGGCCGCGACTTCCATTTGGTTCCGGCCGGAAACGTGGCCTCCTTCACGGCGTTTTCATCAAACGCCGTTTCCTGATTCATCGCGACAATGTATTCAACGCTGATCTCCAGCGGTTTTTCCAGACAGATACTGCCGAGGTCAAGGTCCTCGTTCGCTGTAACCTGAAATCGCCGAGACTGACTGACGAAGCCGGGACTGCTGAATGTCACATAGTATTCTCCTTCGGTAAGTCCGGTGACGGTGAGTATGCCAGTTTTGTCGACCATCGCTTCGACGGGCGGATCAGATTTGCGGACACCTTCTGATCCATTCGAAGGAGTATTCGCGCGACCTCGCGACAGATGCAGGGTGACCTTAGCGGCCGACGGATCGGCGTCACCCTGCAGAGCGATCACTCCGGATGCCTCTCTGATTTCAGAAGGAGGCGACTTCTGCATCCGAATTGTTCCCACATCGATCACTCCCTTTCCATCAGGAGTTGTGCCATCCGAAATTGTAAAATCGAGAGGTCGGTATCCGCTCTTCCGAAACGCAATCGGTCGATCGAGATCCCGAATGGCGTCGGAGAAAAATCCGCCGGCCTCGATGATCATTTGCGACCGGACGGTTTCGGGGTCGTCGTCGCGTTCCAGCTGAATGCGTCCAACG
>JANNGQ010000436.1:0-3241 GCA_031403975.1 Planctomycetota bacterium | reverse complement strand
GCCGTGTGGTGGCTGTCGCGTCAGATTCGCGTCGAGCGCGAACATTGCTGCGATGACCTTGTAGTGAAGTTGCTGGGCAATCGCTTCGAGTACGGCCGCGCACTCATTGCCGTCGAACAGCTGCGCGGCCAAAACTCGGTTCTCGCTCTGGGAGCCACCGATGGCTCGCTGCTGTCGCGTGTGCGCCGCATCGTCGGCTTCAATTCCGACCCCGCCGCCGTTCGCCTGTTCGATCGCTGGCCAGTGGCATTGCTCAGCCTCGCATGTCTCGGCGTGGCGTTGGTGCTGTCGATGAGTGTGAGCCTCTCGGCAAAGGACGACGGAGCGAAGGAGCCGCAGCCAATGATCGCCAGGTTGCCTGGTGATGTGACGGTCGAACTCATTGGCGTCGGCTTCCATCCGTCCAATGATCGGGAGTGGTGGAAGGCGGATGGCAGCAAGCTGGAGCAACGGCCGAATCGGGAGGAAAGATTCTCCGTGATGCCCAACTCACCAGAGCAGGTTCAGTGTCGGGAGTTCGTGATTCAGATTCGAGGATTGCCGCGCGATCATTCGGTCTCAACGGATTATGGTGGTGTCAGCAGCGCAACCGGCTCGGTCTATTCTGATGGGCTGTGGGTCGGTGAGCATGGTGCTGGACCGTTCAAGTCCACGACAACTTCGATCCGCGTGGGACTGACTACGGATCCATATGGACCGACCGTAACCATGGACGTCACCGGACGTAAGCAGGTTATCGCCGAATTGCCTGAGGAACTGAAGCCGTACTACGACTGCGTCGTGCCGTTGAGCGTAATAGAGTCCGAGGGTCAAACCGAGTTGCTTCTGGATGGGCGACCACTCAACGAACTTTCCAAATTGGCCGCGTGGGAGTTGCACGCTATTGATATGGACGGCCAGAAACATCGAAGTTCGTCTCAGTCTGTTCCCGTCTCCGGGCAGAATCATTTTGCCTTCAAGCTGTCGCGTGACCGCATTGCCCGCTTCGAATACCGGCTGAGACCATATCGGCATTGGGTGACGTTCGAGAATGTGTCGCTGCAACCGGGAGAGCGAACGGACGTCAAGATCTCGACCAGACAGCTTCCGCCGCTGACTTTTGTTGCCAGTTTTTCCGACGGCGCGAAGGTGGAACTTCTCGCCGTCGATTCGAAATCATCCAACCAGGACTCACAGGGCTGGCGACCCGACGGAGGTTCGCTCTTGAAAAAGGTCGAGTGGCCCGCGAAGAGTTCTCAGCCGACGAAACGCAGCCACGATCTGCTCGTCCGATTCTCAGGTTTGCCGAAGGGACAGAAGATTGGTTGGCGGGTGAATCGACTCGTCTTTGGTCCGAACCGGAACGACGCCGACCCGTGGAATGCTCGCGTCAGCATCGACGCCGCAGAAAAGGCGACCGATTTTCGAATCGGCTTCACGGAAACGGAATGGGGACCGTGGCAGAAGGTCGATGCGGCGGGAAAACTCGTTGATCCAGTCGACATCCCGTGGGTGTACCAGGACGCTTACACGCAGATTCAACCGGATCACGTCGAATCCCTCACCGGACACACACGGCTCAATTGGCGAAATGCTCCACCGATCAACGATCGCGCGATGACGGACGTTGTCGCCATCGACAAGCAGGGGCAGAAGCACGAGCCGTACGGGGTGTCACTTTGGGGGAACGTGAATCCCCAGCACTCCGATGTGTTCAAGTTGCCCATCGAATTGATCGATCACTTCGAGTATCGACATCTCCCATTCCGGCAGTGGGTGACATTTGAAAACGTGTCGCTCAAGTCGGGGCAGAAGACCGATGTGAAGGTGAAGGTCGAGTCATTGCCAAAAGCCGTGATCGCGGCCGAAGAGACGCCGAAAGAGTATGGGGCGAAAGACTGGGCGGGGTGGTTCGTCAATCAGATCCAGTATCGAAAGCAGAAAGATGGCAGTTACCCAGCCGTGGCGTTCAAGCATCTGCGAAAATGGGTGATCGATGACCTGTCGGGCGAACCGAACGCGCCACAGGCGGCTGATGCGCGGGCATGGTTGGAAACGACCGCTGCCGACAAGAATTGGGCGGAAGCAGACTTCATGTCGCTGGTCGAGCGGATCGGGAACTGGAGGCTCTCCGTCATCCAACGTGCCCTGCCCGACGAAGGGGCCGCTTCGAAGTCTTTTCCCAAGCCGGGACGGCCAGCAACGGCCGATGAACTGCGGGACATCAGCTTTGGACCGGCGGCCGAAAACGGCTTGCGCGTCGCGTGGGTGTTCGATCCGGCGAAGAAAGACTACGTGATTGGCGAAAACCTCAAGTGCCGCGTAATGCTTCACAACTCGGGAAATCAGCCCGTCCAGTTTGTTGCTTGGGATATTCTCGACGGTGTCTGGACCATTCGCGACGCGACGGGAAATCCAATCAGGACAGAAGACGTCGATCACAGCCGTTTTTGGACATATCCACTAATGGCATCTTACCAGCGTTATCGACTGGCACCCGGTCATCTCGCGGAGATTCACGGCAAGGGAATCGGCATCGGAGAGGCCGATCATTCCGCGGCGGAGAATCAGGCGGCCATCTGGCGGATCATCCACGCCCGTGCCGGCGACTCTGTGCAGATCAGCGTCGAAACCAAATTGGACGCGGTTCAACGCTCTGGTGAATTGTCATTTGATGGATTCACTATTGACGAATTCCCCGAGGAGAAGGCTCGCGACTGGTCCGGTTGGCTCCGCTCCGGCGAAGTGAAATTCAACGTTGTCGCGGCGGCCGCAGAAGCTCGCGAACAGCGTCCCGTTCTGAATGCCGTCAAGGGAGCTGCGACGGAGAAAGCCGACACGATCGCCGCCAACGGTGAGATTGTCGGTCAGTTGATCGACGCCGCGACGGGCGAGGCGGTAGAGGGAGCGAAGATCGCTTGCGGCGCGATCATCAATGATTCGGGGAAGGGGGGCGGAGCGAATACCGTCACCGATGCCGAGGGACGCTATCGCCTGCCGGTTCCGTCGCCGGGAATCTACAACGTCTGGCTGAAGAAGCCCGATTGCGGCGACAGTCACTGCGTCGAACGACGTGACGGCGACCGATCACAACACACGAATCAACCCGGTGACCGGGAAGTGATCGCTGAAACCGTGTTTGGTTTTTCGGTCGAAGGCTTTGGGGCGTCCGCTGGGTGTGGTCATTTCCGGGGCGCGGAAGATCTGCACGCTGGCCGGATCAAATTGAATTTTCTGCTGACCGAAAAACAGACCTCGCGAG
>JANNGQ010000435.1:0-7100 GCA_031403975.1 Planctomycetota bacterium | reverse complement strand
CGTTCATGGGCCGCCTCACCGTGAGTCATGCTCCGGCAGATGGTGATCTTGTCCATCACTTTTGCCGTTTGCACCCAGCGCTCGTTGATGAACACGCCGGGAACGCAGGTTTCGATGGAATTCATCGGGCCGCGATATTCGATTGGGGCGTACGGCTTGGGATCGAAACTCTCCTGGTGGGCCATCCCGCCAGGCAGAAAAATGAAGATGACGGATTTGGCGGTCCCTTCCTTGCTTTCGTAATTCTTAATGTCAGCCTTTGCAGCCTTCATCTGAAAAAACTGCGCCAACGTCAGCCCGATGCCTCCGCAAAAGCCTACATGCAGAAAATCTCTTCGACTGCGTCCGAGTGTCATCAAAGTTACTCCAGGGAAATCGAGCCGTGCAGCGATATCGTCGACCGCCGACTGACGGAAAACGGCCCACTGTCTATCGGCAGAATTGCGAGATGGCTCGCCGGGGCGGGATGATTTTGGGAGGGAAGCCTAGTCAGGAATTGTCGCCAAACTTGACCATGTGATAAGGGCTGAACGGGTAAATGTCAACAATTCACCCGGAGTTTCGGGATCGGGAACCGCGGAATTGGTTCCCTTCCAGACACTTTATCCAAACCGGACAGTTTGCATCGCAATGCGGGATCGCTTCACGCAACGTCAATGCTGCCAGGTTTTGTTCGTCAGAAAGTCCAATAAACCAGGCTCCGGTTGCCGAATTCCGTGAATGAACGGCAGAGTCGGACGGTGCTGATCAGTCGAGGTCAGGTGATTCACGATGTCCTCTGACTGTTGCCTGGATTGACTGGCTCCCTGGAAACACCACCGTAAACCACACAGTGATCACTTGCCAAGAAACTCCAGCAGCCGCCGGTAGGTCTCGTGTCGGGATTTGTAGCGTGCGACGCGCTGGGCTCGCTGGCCGAGCTGCTCTGGATTCAAGGGGCGAGAAATTCCCATCTGGGCACCGGCATCGAAACCGGCATGTGTCAACGAGGGAATGCTCGCCGCGCCCAGGCGTTCCGAACTCGGGGACATGTGACAGTCCGCGCATTGTTGGAACAGGACCGCCTTGTCCGCGAATCCCCAGTCGGGAGCTGTGGGCTTGGAACCGTCGATTGCGACACGATACTGCGGCTCCTCTTCGTGTTCGCGTTCGAGCCCTCCGGACTTCAGCCCATCGAAGAGCAGGCGGCGTTTCAGGCGATAGTCGAGTATGTTCATCCCGACACCTGTGTTGGATTTCGGTTCAGAGTGACCATTGATGTTGAGGTATGCCCGAAACTGTACCGATTCGACGATGTTTGTCGGTACAGGCTGCATTTCGTCGTTGAGAACAATCATCTGCTGCAACAAAAGCACTTCGGTTCCCACCGGAATCTGTGGCGTGTCATTTCGCAGTTGCAGAAATCCGAACTGCGCCGCGTGTTTCCAGTCGATGTCACTGTTTTTGAGTTTCTCCAGATACGCGACGACCTGCTTGCGGCCTTCAGGAAATCGATAGAAAATCCGATAGTACGAACGGCCCATGAATGATCTGGCATGGAGCGAGATGAATCGGTCCATGATGTCCTCGTGCATTTCCGGGTAGTAGACATCGATTTCGACCCATTCGTCCGGTCGGTTCAGAAGTCCATGCGGAAGGTAACTGACGGACGCATCATTGTTGTGTTCCGGAGCGAAGTTTCCGGAACGAACGGCTATCGGGTAAGTATCCGGAAGCTGCTTTACGGCGTCAGCCGAAATCGCAAGTCTTTGCATGCACCTGGCAAGTTGTCCGCAGAGCGTGGCGCGACGTTGTCGAGTCTGCAAGTCACCGATTCGACGAATGTTCAGATCAATCAAGTGGTCGTACGCAGCCCAGAGATCGTGCTGCAGCACGACTCGCTTGAGCCGTTCATCCATCAGGAGAGATTGCTCGTCGGCGAGAAACTCGTCCAGCAACCGGCTGAGTTTCGAATGCATCGCCTCTGTAGACCAGTACTCGGTCGTACCCCACGCCAGAAACTCGATCACGTCCCCGCCTTCGTAACGAACAGCAGCAGGCTGTTCACCGTTCGCAGGCAGATATCGCGGCCGGACATACAACAGCGAAAACAGCCGATTCCACAAGTGATTTGGATCGGCCGCGTAGACCGGCAACGGAGCGTCGCTCGCCGTCGTCGCAATCGGTGTTTCATGGCGATTGTCGGTTGCCTCGCCATCGTCTGCCTGAGCCACGCTGACCACAGCAATGACAATCGCGAAAACGCAATAACTCGTTGATGTTCTCGGCAGTTCGCTTTGCATCACCATGCACCATCATTCACCGTCTCAAACAGATCGCTCTCCCGCTGTTGACAGGACTGCCGATCGCGGCCAACGTTCGATGTCACCCGTCAATTTTCGGCAGACGATTCTGCATCCCCGGCTTTCGGAGTCACTTCATACGGCTGTATCGGATTGGATCTCTTCGGGGGTTCCAGATAGCGATAACCTGTGTTCGGATTCGTGCGGTCAAACGCGAATGCGTCGCGGTTGCGCAGGAAATGCTTCAGGTAAGTGATCGGAATTGCAAAACCAAGGCCTTCACCGAACGTCAGCTTCATGTTAATCACACCAACGACCTGCCCCTTGTCATTGAAGAGCGGCCCGCCACTGTTGCCAGGGTTGATCTGAGCCGTCGTCTGAATGTAGACGATTCCTTCCATGTTCCGGTTACGAGTGCTGACGATACCTTCCGAGACCGACCGCTCCAGCCCCAACGGACTACCGATCGCAAAGACTGAATCCCCTTCACGGTGCGAATCATCTTCGGCAATAAACACCGGCCTGAACGTGAGATCCTTCTGCGCCGGAATCTCCAGCAGCGCCAGATCAAAGTGCGGGTTCAGGGCGAGGATCTTCACATCGCGGATTGCTCTGCGCTCAAAGTCCCCGTTTTCTGATCGATGAAAGATCGTTACCGCAATGCGTGTCTGTCCCTCAACAACATGGTAGTTCGTCACGCAGTAGCCACGGTCGTTGATGATGAACCCGGACCCGAGTCCATCAGGGTTTTCAATCAGCACGACACCTTCGCCGAATCTGCTGACCAGTTCCTTGACTGTCCGTTCCGGCAGCTCGGACGAGAGGAACACACCTGCGTCCGTCGTAACCGCTTCCTCCTTTACCGGATCCTTACTGATTCGTTCCTGGATCTGATCAACCGGGATCCTGATCACATCGACACCGACGTCAACAAACACCGTGTCCCTCTGAACCTTCAATACTTCGCCCTCGATCCGCTGACCGGATTTCAAGACGATGACATCGGCGACAGCAATGGAAGAAACGCAGCCCCAGACAGAGACCGCTGCACACAAAACAAGAGTCCGAACGTTGACAGATTTCTTCGGCGGTTTCATGTTCAGTCGTTCTTATATTTAGAATGACAATTCTGACAGGTCGTCGAGATCTTCGACAACGATCCTTCGTACGACGCGAAGTCGCTCGATTCAGCTGCGATCTTGATAGACTGAGCCGCACCAATGATTTCTCCGGCGTAGTCCTTGAACACGGGATCATCTTCGTAGCCGTAGCCCTGCAAAGTCACGATCTTTGCTATGCTGGCCATCATGGACGCTTCGTGCACGATCATCGACCTCCGAGAACTCATGGCCCCTTCCGTTCCGGCTTCAGTCCGCATTCTTTTTTCAGCTTCGTCCATTCGCAGCATCAACAGCCGCATCTCCGCCGCCTCGGCAAATGAATCGGTCGCCGGCGGCTCGTTCAGCCCGGCCGGACGAGACCGGTTGAGAGTATCCGATACGGCTTCGAACAGTTCCAGCATCCGCTTCTGATCCTTGGCTCCTCGCTGCAATGCACCCGAGTTCATCTGCTTCGCCAGGTCTCGGATATACGCAGCGTCGTCTTTCCAGGAAACGGACTCCGGATGCTTCGTTGCCAGCTCGGCCATCGCAGCCAGCGTACCGGCCTTCGGAGGCAGCATCAGCATCGCTGAATTGAACGCTCCGACGGACTGCAGATTCTCGTTCATGAAGTTGCGAATCGACTTAACCTCTTCATCCAGAGCAGCAATCGTAATCAGCGAATCCCAGGAATCCTCGTCTCCGGAACCAGCGACAGGGGCGATCGGGACGGAATCCAGCGGCGCACTCGGGACAGGATCAATGGGAACAGAGTCCGGAATCGGATCGGTGTTGGCAACAAGCGACGTCTGATCGCTGGCGACCGTGTATGGTTCGTCAAAGAACACATCCATTGGCACGTTGCCGAACCATTTCTGTCCGTTCGCATCGATCCAGACTTCGCCTCGAGCGTGCTGAGCCTTGCCGTGAGACGCTGAAGTTAAATCAGCCGCTGCATCCGCCTGGCCAGGCCGCGCCGTCGTTGGACTCGATTCCGCAACCGAACCGGGGACTTCCGTATCAGACGACGGCAATGCGGGATCTTTGCTGCAGCCAATGACCGTTGCGAGCAGCATGACTCCCGAAGCAAACAGCGGTGGCATCCGAGAAAAATGAATTGTTCTGTCATCAGCCACAGTCATTTTCGCGTCCGTTTCCTTGCCGAATTGGCCAGATATCGAATACTCCGCAGACTATCGAACCGATCAACTTCTGGCGAGCAAGAAGTATCAATCGCCCTCGAGGCTGACACGTTTTCTCATCGCCGTTCCGGGATTGCCTTGCCGCCTGGAGCACTTGCCGTGACACTCCGGGCGAATTGCTGAGTGGCACTTTCCGGGGAGTTGTGATGACGGATCAGCCAGCGGTCGTCAATGGGTCGAGATTTGCAACCAGTGCTCGGGAGCCGCAGAGGCTGCCTCAAGTGCTGGGACTCTTCGATGCGACAATGATCGTAGTCGGGTCCATCATCGGCTCCGGCATTTTTCTTAACGTCAGTAAGGTCGATAGTCAGCTGGCACCGTACGGATTCCTGGCCATCATGGGCATCTGGCTGTTCGTCGGCCTGATCACGCTGTGCGGTGCATTGGCAATGGCCGAACTCGGAGCCATGTTTCCTCAGGCCGGCGGCCCGTATCTTTACATCCGTGAAGCCTTTGGAAAACTGCCTGCGTTTCTCTGGGGCTGGACGGAATTCTGGGTGGTTCGCACCGGGTCCGTTGGTGCGCTTTCGTGCGCGACAGTGCTGTACCTCAACGAAATCCTGCCAATGACTGCGACAGGTCAGACGCTGATGGCGATCGCGATTGTCGTCGGCCTGTCAGCTGTGAACCTGTTTAGTACAAAGGCCGGTGCCGGAGTTCAAAGTGTTGCAACCGTGACCAAGGTCGCGTTTCTTGTCGCTCTCATCGTACTGCCGTTTGTGTTCCGCAAAGTCGACGCCGCCAACCTTGAGCCACTGTGGAGCATGCCGTCGACGCCGGGGGCCACGGCCGGTTTCTGGAAGGCGATGGGAATCGCAATGGTCGCGGTACTTTGGCCGTACGACGGCTGGATCAATCTTGGTCCCGTCGCCGAAGACATCAAGGATCCGAAACGCAACGTACCGCGAGCGATGGCGATCGGCCTGTGCCTCGTGATCGTCGTCTATCTCGGAGCGAATCTCAGCTATCACCTCGTCCTGCCTACTGAACATCTTGCTAAGAGCGGAACCGTCGCGGCAGACATGTTTCAGAAGATGTTCGGTTCGATGGGAGCGAAAATTGCGGCGCTTGGGGTCATGATCTCCACGTTCGGAGCGACCAATTCCAATATGATCACCGGGCCAAGGATTTACCTTGCCGTTGCCCGAGACGGGCTCGTGCCTCAATGGCTGCAGAGAATCCATCCTCGTTTTCTGACGCCGGCCAATACAATCCTGATTCAGGCGGTATGGACAGTGATTCTGATCGGTGTGTTTTCCTGGAATCCGAATCCGGCGAACGACACGACGCAGGCACAATCGGAGCGGATGTATACGGCGTTTGATGATCTTACGACGTCCGTCATCTGTGCCGGACTGATTTTCTACGGACTTGCTGTTGCCGCAGTGTATGTGCTCCGACAGACGCGTCCGGACATAGTTCGTCCCTACAAGACCTGGGGTTATCCGATCACTCCAGCGCTGCTGTTAATTGCCTACATCGGGACGTTAATCAGCATGATCGTCCAGCAATGGACGCGGACGATTTCTGTGCTTGCACTGATCGCTGCCGGAATCGTCTATTTCGTCATCGCCAATGCTGTCATTCGCCGCAGGATGGGCTCATCTGGCCCGTCCTGACGTCGATTGTTGAGCGTCGTGCAGGCAGTCAAACTCGCTCGGGCCAGATGGGCCCAGGTTACGGCAATTATCGTCGGACCGGCCGAAGTACACGCGATGACAGAAATGTGGCAGTCAGGCAAAGTGCAGCACTGATACAGCAGGCCGAAAAATAGACCGTTAATACGCTGGTGTGAACCTGCCGCGGCACGACGGTCATCAGTGTCAAAACCGCAGCTGTCCAGACGAACGTATTGATGGTCTGCGATGCCTGGTGAGCTTTCCAGGCCGTGTAATATCTGCCAAATCGCGAGGAGTACGCACTGCTATCAGGCCACTGATCATCAAGTGGCTGACCGCATGCACATTTACGTTCTTCAAGGTCAGAATCCCTCGAGGCGAACTATCGTGAAACTCGGTCAAGATCCATGTCGTCGCGACTTGAGCAACGACAACGACAACGAACCAGAGTGATCGCGGGAACCGCTCGGACAATCCAGCGGCGTCTGTTTGCTCTGGCGACGGTATTTTTGGAGCCTCATACGGATTTGTCTCGAGCGGATCGTGATCGGTGAGTGCCACATCAGCCTCCGCGCAGGAAAACGCCCGCAGCAGGAATGCCGCGGGCGAGGATGTTTAAGCTGTCGATCTGAAATATCAAATCTGAAACCTCAGATCTAATGCCCTGCTACCGCTGAGATCCCTTCCAGGAAACCCTGCAACTGCCGACTGCGGACGGGATGCTGGAGTTTGCGGACGGCCTTGGCTTCGATCTGACGGACTCGTTCCCGAGTCACTTTGAAGATCCGCCCGACTTCTTCCAGCGTGTAGGTGTAGCCGTCACCCAGACCATAACGCAGCTTGATGATTTCCCGCTCGCGGTAGGTCAGAGTTTTCAGGACGGTATCGATCTTGTCC
>JANNGQ010000434.1:0-3577 GCA_031403975.1 Planctomycetota bacterium | reverse complement strand
GTATTGTTTGTCGAGGATGTGTGTGTATTTCTTGCCGTCGAGTGCTGCTTCGGTAGCTTTGTCGCGTTCGAGTGCGTCGAGGTATTTCAGGAACAGCAGGCAGGATGTCTGTTCGGTGTAGTCCAGCTCGCTGGTGCAGCCGGCGTCTTTCCACAGAACGTCGTCGATGTTCTTGAAGGCCTGTTCAAACATTCGGTTTGTTGCCGTTCGTCCCGGTTGTGTTTCGATCGCATTCATCATCCGAGACGACTGGCGAAACGCCATGTCACCCCAAGGGGCAAATTCTACCCGATGCCAACACGAACGGTACGCAATCAGCGGCATTGCGCCGAAATGCGAATGAACGGCGGAGAATTGCGGTGAGTGTCTGAAGCGGTGTAGAGAACTACAGCACTGAATGCTTCAGTGCTGGCCGCGAGAAGTGGAAGATCGCTTGGATCCGGGAGTGTAAACAGCTGCGAAACTGATCTCTGTTTTCAGCGATTCAGACGCTTCTGAACGTCGTGCCTCGATGCGGATTCCGTAAGGTTGTCGGACGGCCACTTTCAGCCGGATTGAGTCTTCACTTGTCGGTTCACATTCGACTTCCGGCAGTCCCGGCAACGGCGGAGAAAACGGCACATGCAGATGAGCACGCTTCTGGCCGATCTCGAACATGACCGGGATCGTGCCTTCGATCATTTCGCCGCCGTGTTCGTCGCGGATGCGCTCCAGCGTCGCATCGCCCGCGGCCAGCTGCTGGTTCAGGAAAACCCCGGCAACCGGCCGAGGTGCTGCGCCAGTGGTAAGGTCATCATCGGCAGTTGTTTCCGGTTCCTCATCATCCTGCACTTGCATCAACCGCAGCTGGCGATCAAGTTCGCGCAGAGAGAATTCGGTATCTCCGACAGATGCTTCCGAACGGAGCGATGTCGATGGTAAAGGCGGCGGGATTTGCGGCAGCGGAACGGAGCGCAACGGAAACGGCCGCGGTGTCTGAAAACCTGCCGCAGCGGAAGGCCTGTGCTCTGGTTCAGTGAGAGGCCGTCGCGACGTTGCAGCGGTCGCACCTGGCGACCGCGGCGCTGATTGATCCTCCGTAAATCCCTGATTCGGAACATGCTGCATTTGATTTGCGGACGACGGCGTTTGAGTAGCGAGCGGTACATTCGTCTGCGGAACTGCTGCAACGGGAACCGCAGCCGGGTGTCCGTCGTTCTGTCGATTCGATTCCCGGTAACTGACGTCGCCGTGGCCGGATTCTTCCTTGCGGCGCGATTGTGAAACACCAGTCCGGCTTAACCGGCGACCGGTTCCATAAAACGGATCGGTCCACGGATCTCGCGCAGGGCCGCGGGCGACGGCGGTCGCGGTTTCGTCAGGCCGTGTCAATCGAAATGCAGTCTGTGGCAGAATCCCATCGAACGAAACACCCGGCGCATCGACATCCAGTATCGAGAGATACGAGTCCGTCAGCGGCTGAAGATACGACCGCCTGTGCCGGGGCACAGCGAACACTTCCTTTGGCAGGGGACTGAGGATCGCAATGATCCCGAACAAAAAGATGCCGATCGTCAGCCAGCCCCGCAATGGCGACCCTTCGGGCATCAGGTGGTAGGCAATGAAGCAGGGCGGCAGGAGTGTGAGGATTCCGGCAAAGAACAACGCCGGCGATTCTTCGGCAGATTTTCGTTCCGGCGAAAACAACAACCAGCCGAACACCGAGAGAAACGCGGAATAGGCCGACAACAGCAGCGCTGCCGGCTCCCACGCCTGAATCCGGATGAAGCGATGCTCCTGAGCATACCAGAGTAACCCGGCGACGAGCACCAGCGAGAGCCATGCCAGAATTGCCAGTGCCCTGCGACTCTGAATCCGGCGACCATGCGACGACGTCATTTCAGATTGCCTCCTGCATCCATCCAACGAACATTCTGCTGATTGCAGGATGGACATCCCGAGTCCGACTGGATTTTCCGGAGTGATGTATACGTCGTGTTGTCCGGACGCCGCAAGATCGTCGACGCGAAGTTTGCGGATTGACCGAAGATGTATTCCTGAGGACCCGTTGCTACAGTCCCGACTCCGTTCCGACTGCCAGTTCTTCATGAGACCCTTCAATGGCGGAAGTCAACCTCTCTGATCCCGACATTGCGCGATACGTCGTACGCTACGGCACGATGCGGCTGCTCGGTGATTTCGAAGCGCGACGACAGACGTACTACTGTCGCAGTGACGAGGTGATTGTCCGTTCGGAGCGTGGCATTGAATGGGGCACGGTCCTGAGTTCCGCGACTGAGAAGACCGCGTCCTATCTTGGCAGCACGCGGGCATCCGGCGGTCGGATCCTTCGTGGCGTTTCCGACGAAGATCGACGGTCGCGGCAGGAGGCATCAGAACGTGAAAAACTCTGCTTCTCGCAGGCAGCCGCCATGATGGCGGAACGCAGGATGCAGATGCAGCTGATTGACATCGAGCAGATTCTGGGGGGCGAGCGGCTGATTCTGTATTACTTGTCCGAAAGCCGTGTGGACTTCCGGGATCTCGTCAAAGCGATGGCTCGTGAGTTCAATATCCGGATTGAAATGCGGCAGATCGGGATTCGTGACGAAGCAAAGCTGCTGGCGGATTACGGAGATTGCGGCAAACCGGTGTGCTGCAACACACACCTCCAGGAAATGCCGCCGGTCTCCATGAAAATGGCAAAACTACAAAAAGCCACGCTGGACCCCAACAAAATTTCCGGTCGCTGCGGCCGACTGAAGTGTTGCCTGCGATACGAATACGACACGTACGAAGAAAATCGCCGTGAACTCCCGCCTGTCGGCGCTACGGTGGTGACTCGCAACGGCCAGGGACGTGTGCTTTCACAGGAACTTCTGGCCATGAAGCTGGTCGTCGCGTACGAAGACGGCCGGCGCGTCATGACCGATGCAGCCGACATAGTCACCGTGGTGTCCCGCGGCAGCAGGGGGCGGCGGAATGACTCGGAAGACGACGAGTAATTTCGCAAAGAGCCTCTGTTTTCGTTCCGTCGGTTGCTGTAGAATCGCCGCACTACGCTCAGAGTTGATGTCTTTCTGTAATACAGGTTCAGGATTGTGCCCCCGATGACCTCCGTCAGAAGCCATTCTTCGTTCCGAACCTACCATCCGCTGGCCTACAAGTTTGTCTTCTCCGCTCTGCGGTTCACACAGGAACAACTGGGCCGTGACCGCGCCACGGAAGCGACAGGACATATCAGCGGTCGGGAACTGCTGGACGGAATCCGGCGCATGGGCCTGCAGCATTTCGGAATGCTCTCCATTCCCGTCTTCAATACCTGGGGCATTCACTCGACCGATGACTTCGGACACATCGTGTTTCAACTGATCGACGCCGGTGAAATGCGAAAGAATTCCGACGACCAATTGACCGACTTCTGCGGCGTTTACGACTTTTCCAAAGTCTTCAACGATGATTATACGCTCGACACCAGCGAAGTCTTCAGCAAGTTGTAAGTCGCAGCGTCAGTTTCCTCACGCGGCGTGAAATTCACCTCGCTGACGCTCCCGATTGTTCGAGCCGCCGCAACAATTCGGTGAACGCGCGGGCGCGA
>JANNGQ010000433.1:0-1567 GCA_031403975.1 Planctomycetota bacterium | reverse complement strand
CGTATCTGCGGACGCTGGATGCGATTTTTGATCAAGCTGACGGATTGATGGACCTGATCAATAACAACCGTCTGCAGCTCACCCGCTTTGATCTGAACGGGCAGAATGGTTCACTGATGACGATGCCGACTCGCACGGTTGCTGCGAACAAGATTGTGTTCGACTTCGGAGTTCAGGGCATTGGAGGCAACCAGAATTCGAATTCCGGGGACGGTTACTACGAACTGGGTGTCGACCTCGACGGCAAC
Source organism: Planctomycetota bacterium (assembly GCA_031403975.1). Classification (GTDB taxonomy): domain Bacteria; phylum Planctomycetota; class Planctomycetia; order Planctomycetales; family Planctomycetaceae; genus SXXK01. The sequence continues at coordinate 1,319 of JANNGQ010000433.1, read as the reverse complement.
GGATCGTTCGAGTCGAAAAGATACTTCCACCGACTGCTTGGTGATGTCAATGGAGACGGGGTTGTGAGTACCAGCGACAAGACTCAGGTGCTGTCGGCTGCGGGCAGCTCATCGGCGGAATCCGATGCGAATGGAGACGGACTGGTCAACATTTTTGATACATCGCTGGTCAGCCGTGCCATGGGACGAAAACTGAAGGGCGGTCTGTTCCGGGATGATTAGAGCGGTTCCAGGATGGGTGTAGCGGAACTCGTGAGAGTTCCGACCTGAAGTCTCACGACTTGAGCTACCGTTTCGAAAATGGTTTACGGCATGCCAAAAGTCCCTTCTCCCTTGATTCGGGGGAGAAGGTGGCCGGTAGGCCGGATGAGGGGGCGTTCATGGATGACGCTGTCCAAATTTGAATCCGTTGATCGTAATTCCGCGTATTGATTTGATGACCCAAATGAAGGATTCCCCGGGTGTGTGGTTGCAGGAAGCGGCACTTGGCCTTGTCTTTTCAGGTTGCTATGTCATGAAACTCAGTATTGCTCTGTTGAGTATGATCGTGTTGTTTGCCGGCTTTGGAAGTTCAGCGACGTCTGCGGGAATGGTCCTGTCGTTTGGGGCTTCCAGTCCGGCACCACTCCTGGCTGGCTCATCCGGGACACTTGACGTCTTGATCCACAGCGATGCATCGGACGTTTTGGATGCATTTCAAGTCGCCTTCACATTGACGCCGGTCGGGCTTTCGCCTGTCGGTGGCCTGCAGTTCTCGGCGACGCAGCTTGATTCCCAACTGACTGATCCAACTTATGTGTTCGACGGACGTAGTCTGTCGGTGAATACGCTGACCGATGTCGGGAGCGTCAACCCCGCAGGAACCATCTTCACCGGATTTGACGCCACGGATGATGGATCCGGATCGCCGCTGGCCGGCAATCCGTGGCAGCTGACACTGACAACAACCGATCAGCTGCTGTTCCGACTGAACCTGGACGGCGTGATCGCAGGAACATATCAAATCGCAATTTCGTCGGCGACATTCGTAATTGATCAGCTCGGTAATCCGACCGATCCATCCAATCAGGTGACATTCTCCAGCGATGCCGGCACGATCACAGTGGCCGACATTGACGCGGTTCCAGAGCCATCCAGCGCCGCAATTCTGGGGCTTGCCGCTGCATTCGGCATCGTCAGTCGTCGATTCCGCAACAGAGGATCATCTCGCGAACGCACATAATTCAGTAACAGGATGTCATCCCGTGAAGACGGGGACCCAGGCGGACTCTGGGTTCCCGCCTTCGCGGGAAAGACGGCACTTGCTTTATCCTTTCGCC
>JANNGQ010000432.1:0-5316 GCA_031403975.1 Planctomycetota bacterium | reverse complement strand
AAAGGCCGGATGAGCACACAGGGAGAAATCAATATGCATTCTATTCCCGTAGCGATGACCTGGGAAATGTGGTCCCGTGGTCGATGGACCCTGATCGGCGCGGCGCTGGCAGCGAATGCAATGCCAGCAATGGTCCTGGGTGCTCTTCACCGCGACGGAGCACTGGAACCTGGAGATCAAAGCCAGATCACGATGCAGATGCTGTTGGTGCAGGTCAATATGTTCGTCTTTGCGGCCGGCGTATTCGTAGCGCAAAGTGGTCCTGCGCGATTTTTCGCGTTGCCCGTAACGAATTCGTCACTGGTCACCTGGCAGATGCTTCCAGCGATGGTGGTGGTGTCACTGGAGATGCTGGCAAGCACCGCGGCGCTGAATTCAGTTTTCGATCTTGCCTGGCCGCTTTGGGGACCGGCCCTGTTCGTGGCTGCAGCGGTCGCTGCCGTACAGGCGACATTTTGGTTTTGTAGCAAGTCGACATGGTTACTTTGGGTCTATGGACTGGTCGCCCTGTTGCTCGGCTTGTGGTACAGGTCACGATACGGAGCGACGTTCTCGAGGATGGGACCGACTCAGATGTGGTCGGAGGTCACTCCCTTCGAAGTCCTTACGCTGCTGGCGACCGTCGCGATCTCCTGGTATCTCGGCGTCGTTGGTGTCGCACGTAATCGTCGCGGCGATGCATTGCCGTCGCTTGGAATCATCGCCTGGCTGGAGCGAGTGTTCGATCCGGCTCCGGAGATCGGACGCCCGTTTCGAACTCCGGCACAGGCGCAGTCCTGGCTGGAATGGCAGCGAAAGGGTGGTGCCATGCCGGCGGGAGTTGTTTTCTGTCTGGTTTTGGGCCTCAGCATTTGGTTGACCTTCAGCCGCGATCCGCAGGACCTGTTCGTGGCTTTCGTAGCCGGTGGCGGACTGTTGTCCGTGTTGGGACTTGTCATCGGCCTGATGATGGGCAACGTCGGTGCGAACGATGCAATTTTCGAAATGGGACATTTTCGGGCGACGCGTCCTGTCACCAGCACCGAAATGGCGCTAACGATCCTGAAGACTGCAGGGAAGAGCGTGTCGGTCGCGTGGATGATCTGGGCCGCGTCGTTCCTGGCCCTTTACCTGACTCTCCTGGTGACGAACTCTCTTCCACAGTCACAACTGTACGCAGAGTTGACCTGGTGGTATTTCCCAGCGACCATCATCGGTCCCTGGATTGTGATCACGACGTTGACGTCAGTGGGTCTGACGGGTCGATCGAATCTCTTTATCAAATTGTTGTTTGCCGTGTTAACGTCATTTTTCGGACTGATGTGTCTAAGCTCCGTCCTGTCACGTCAGTCCAACAGTCAACTCATACAGGGATTAGCGGCTGGATGCGGAGTCGTCTTCGTCCTGAGCACGGCATGGGCGTTCGTCGCGGCGCGTCGTCGCTCGCTGATTGGATCGAGGACGGCCTGCGCGGCATTGTCTGTCTGGGTGGTGCTGAGTGCTCTGGTTGTGCTCGAACGAGTTCTGCATCCGGTCGGGTCGATTTCCATTTTCGTATTTGTCATCGGCCTCGCTGCTTTGGCTGTGGCACCGTTCGCGACCGCACCTCTCGCCGTGGCGTGGAACAGGAATCGATGAAGGCAAAAACGGTGATTCGGTCGCGTGGGGGGGAAGTGCAGCCGTATGTGATGCAATGCTGATACGTCGCCGGTTAGACTTTGTTCAATGGAGTCACCAGGCCCCGGACTTCAATTGAATATTGAGCGGCACAATCTTTGAACGGCAAACGTTCTGAATTTGTGCAGGTCGCAGAAGTCTGCGCGCGAGGTGCGCGGTGCTGCCGTCACAGCAATCGCCTGATTGACGGCTGATTTCACAGCGCGGGCGTCGTCCGCAACGGAAACGAGATTTGCTTCAACCGCAGAGGGCGCAGAGGATCGCAGAGGACGGAAACACTGAGTCGATATTGACTTCTCTGCGTACCTCTGCGTCCTCTGTGGTGAATCCTGCTGCTTTTGTTTCACCTGTCACGACATGAATTCTTCGCGCCCGGCGCACATCTAAATCGTTAGTAGTACGGATCTCGCAGATGAGTCGCAGGGTGTTCATCTGTGAAATTCGTGACATCCGTGGTTAAAATCTCATTCAGTGTCATCTTTGGGTTGCGGGCGAAGACTGCTCCAGGTTCCCCCGCATCCACACATCATTGTTTAGGTTCAACGATGGGTGGAACTCTTTTCACGAATGTCCGGATTCTCGATTGTACCGGGGCTGAACCGTATCCGGGCGAAGTGCGGGTTGAGGGGCCTCACATCGTGGCCATCGCGGAGGCTCCTCGCTGCTTGTCGCGCGAAGATGTCGACGTAATCGACGGCCGCGGCGCGACGCTGATGCCCGGGCTGATTGAGTCGCATGCTCATCTGAGCATCGACGATGCGGCGGACCTGGTGCAGATCGGCATGATACCGCCGGAAGAGACACTACTCATTGCGGTGCGCAACGCCCGGCTGTATCTGGACTGCGGCATCACCAGTTGCATCAGCGCTGCGTCTGCGAAGCCTCGCACGGACGTGGTCATCCGCAACGCGATCAACAAGGGTGAGATACCCGGTCCGCGGCTGCTGGCCGCCAGTCCGTGGCTGACGGTGACCGGCGGACTGGGCGACATGCGGACGCTTCACATGCCGCAGATGTCGTCGATGGCCATCACGCTCGATGGGCCGGAAGAATTCCGGCGAGTGACTCGCGAACTGATTCGCGAAGGTGTGGACATCATCAAACTCGTTATCTCCGGCGACACGTTCGTGCCGCACGCTCCGTCCCACTCGACGGTCATGAGCGAAGCGGAAGTTGCCGCCGCCGCGGAGGTCGTTCACGCTCACGGCAAGCGGATGAGTGCTCACTGTCGAAGTGCCGATTCAGTGAAGCTCGCGGTGAAGCACGGCGTCAAGGTGATCTATCATGCCAACTTCGCTGACGCGGAGGCGATCGATCTGCTGGAAGCGAACAAGGATTGGGTCTTCGTCAGCCCGAACCTCGGCTTCACGGCGACCGCGTCCTGGGAGGGAGAGAAGTGGTTCACCGAGCAGCAGGTTCTCGATTTCGGATTTCGCGAAGAACTTGCGAGTGCGGCAAGCGGACTCAGGGAGTTGAAGAAGCGCGGCATTCGCATCCTCGGCGGTGGTGACTACGGCTTCTTCGTGACACCTCACGGTGAGAACGCCAGAGACCTCGACCACCTGATTCGATACTGTGACTTTACACCGATGGAAGCGCTGCTCACCATGACCCGACACGGTGGAGCTGCGATGGATCTGCCGAACGCTTTGGGACAGATTCAGCCGGGATTCTTCGCCGATCTGCTGCTGGTCGCAGGCGATCCTCTCCTCGATCCAAAGATCCTGCTGGACCGCCAGAAACTGCTGGCCGTCATGAAGAACGGCGAATTTCATCGGCGACCGGGATGAGAGATCCGGCATTGGCAAAAGCTGCGGATTTTCGGTAATCTGTAATGTCGTGGCGTCGGGGCCTGTGGACAGAACGAACGGGCCTGCGATTATTAATGTCGCGGATCGAATTCGAGTGTACTGCCTTGCGTGCGTTACTGGTCATACACTGTTACGGATTCCTCTTGGATTTGTGTGGACTTGCATGGAAGAAATCGCAGCCTTTCCGCTGCCAGGATGTCGCGAACCGCTGAGTTCTTACAGCCACATGGTGGGTGCGGTCGTATTTGCATTCCTGGCGGCAATTCTGGTGCGTCGCGGTCGCGGAGACCGGGTCAGAACGACAAGTCTGGTGGTTATGGCTGTGTCGTCCGTGCTGCTCCTGGTCCTCAGCAGCAGCTATCACCTTTGCTGGCCTGGCCCGCTGCGCGATTTTTTGGTGCGTGCCGACGTTGCAGCCGTGTTTCTGCTGATCGCAGGCAGCATGACGCCGATTCATGCCATTCTCTTCAGCGGACGATCTCGCTGGTTGTCGCTGGTGCTGATCTGGCTGGCTGCTGGTTCCGGGATTCTGTTTCGAATGGTGTTCTACACAAGTGTGACGGGATCAGCCGGTATCCTGATCTTTCTGTTATTCGGATGGGGAAGTTCGATCACTGCCATTGTATTGTGGCGTCGCTTTGGACGGACGTTTGTAAGGCCGGCAATCCACTCAGGACTGGCCTACACTGCGGGAGCGATTGTACTCCTGTTTCATTTCCCCACGGTCGTCTACGGAGTCATCGGTCCACATGAGCTATGGCATATGGCTGTGCTGAGTGGACTCGGTTTCCATTGGCGATTCGTCTTCCAGTTTGCGTCCGGACCTCCGCCGATTCCGTTGTCTCCGTGACAGACTCAGCAGCCCGGCTTTTTCAAAAAGCCGGGCTGCTCCGCTTCCTGGTGGGGCAGGCTTCCAGCCTGCCTTGAGTGTTCGTGGAGCAGGCTTCCAGCCTGCCTTGACTTGAAAAAACGCACGTGTTCCTGAATCGACCAGGCAGGCTGAAAGCCTGCCCCACGACAGGATAGGAAATGGCCATGCTGATTGGGTTCGTCAGCGATGAACGCTATGTGGCTTTGGCCGACGTGCAGCTGGAGTTTATTGACGCAGGGGGCATGTCCTATGAAGCGCGCTCCCGCGCCGGTGGATCGGTGCATCTGGATCTTCCGGATGGCGAGTACCGAGTCATCCTGCAAAAGGACGGCTTCGGGTCCAAGTTTTCGCGCATAACCCTGCCGCTGAAGTCGCCTCATCAGTTCCGGCTGCTGACGGACGGGCTTCTGGGATATGCATGGCCGAAGTGGGTACGGAGCGGTAATGAATCGGAGTTCCGCGTTCATTCGGTGGAACCGTACCAACTGGAACTCTGGCGATACGGCTGGACACCGGAACTGATCCGTGAACTTGGCTGGCACGACGAACACGGCCCGCGAGCAACCATGCAGGTGACTCCTGACGGCGATTACACTCGCAGCGGCGTGGAATGGAACAAGGTCGGATACGTGTCACCGACGCACCGTCAGTTTGCCACGGCACCGGAACGCAGCGGTCTGTATTATTTCCGAGCCAGCACGCGCTCCGGACGGCAGTTTTCGTTTCCGTGGATCGTCGCACCCGCGAAGCCCAGGGCCAGACTGGCTCTGCTGGCATCGAACATCAACTGGAATGCCTATAATCCCTTCGGAGGCCGAAGCAACTACATTCATGCGGATGAACTTCCGCCGACACCGACCGTGAATTCGCGCTTTGAGCTGCGCCGATACATCGATGCCGAACACGGGACGTGGGGATCTCCCGCGTACGCGCCTCTGTCGTTCGAGCGACCGGAACCTTTCTGTCATATCGATTTTA
>JANNGQ010000431.1:0-4749 GCA_031403975.1 Planctomycetota bacterium | reverse complement strand
CAACGCAACGAGGCCAGGTACTCCCGACAAGCCTCGTCGTCGACAAACCGCCGCTCAAACTCCATCAGCGTCCCAGGATAGTCTTCCGCCATGCCGAAACACTACAGGTTGGGGCAGGTGGAGTCAAGTAAATACCTCTATCGTGAAATGAAATGCGCAGTATAGAAATGGGCATTTGTCGTCTGAACTCTCAGAGGGCCGGCGATTTCGGACCAAAGGTCCACCCATTCCAATAGCCTGGGCCAAGCGACAGCGTCGGCCCAGGAAACAGACACCATGCAAACATCTCAGGCCCAACGGGCCGGCCATTCGGGTGTTGTTCGGGCGACGCTCATCGACTGGTTGGCCCGTTGGGCCGTGGTGATGGATTGACGCTCGTTGACCTGGCCCGACGCTATGCCAGGGCCAGGCGATGAGAACGCTTTGGCCGTTGGCCCGGAATCGCGTTGCGAAGTGCAATGCAGAATTCGCGGGAATTCAGATACCCCGACGCTACGTTGGATCCCCATGCGCTGGGACAGAAGTGCCTCAGAGAATCCACGCGCACTTCATTTCACGATGAGCCTCATTCTCCACCATGTCCGGTATGATTGACCACGCCTGACCTTTCAGATCGTCATCTCTACAATCCCCGATTCCCGATACGATGACTTCCAGTTTCCCAGGATTCCTACGCCGAACGATCCATGCCGATGCCGACCCTTCGCATTGCGACTCGAACCAGCCCGCTGGCATTGTGGCAGGCCAATTATGTTGCAGAGCGACTGCATGCGCTGCCAGAGCAACCGACCGTCGAGCTGGTCCGCATTGTCACCTCGGGAGATCAGAATCAGACGGAAGCACTGAGTCAGTTTGGCGGCACGGGTGTGTTTACCCGGGAAGTCCAGAAAGCTGTGCAGGACGGGCGAGCGGACATGGCGGTCCACAGCCTGAAAGATCTGCCGACAGCGTCGACCGACGGACTGGTGCTCGGCTGCGTTCCGGAACGGGCACCTCGCTGTGACGCTCTGTTGCTGCCCGCAGGCAATCCGCAGATGACATCTCTTGCTGACTTGCGGCAGCGAGCGAGAATCGGGACTGGAAGTCCGCGCCGCCAGGCCCAGTTGCTGCATCATCGCCCGGACCTGCAGTTGCGGGAGATTCGAGGCAACGTGGATACGCGATTGAGGAAGCTCGACGAGGGCCAGTACGACGCGATTGTGCTTGCCGAAGCAGGACTCGGACGACTGAGTCTTGATCGCCGCATTTCGCTACTCCTGAGACCACCGGAGTTCTTCCCGGCCGTCAGTCAGGGGGCCCTGGGTATCGAGTGCCGCGAAGCCGATGAAGTGACAAGGGGCTTGCTGACACCGATCATCTGCCGGACGACTTACGCGGAAATCCTGGCAGAACGATCGCTGTTGCGGTCATTGCGAGCCGGCTGTCACGCCCCTTTGGGAGTTTGGTGTGAGATCAGGGATACGACGCTGAAACTGACGGGTATTCTGCTCAGCCTCGACGGGACAGAACGACTGGAACATTCCTCCTCCGGAGATGTCAGCGCTGCCGAGTCGGTCGGTATAGATTTGGCGCATCAACTTCTGGCAGCGGGTGCAGCCGGGATGCTTGGGCTCTGATGAGAAGCCCGTTAGAAGCCCGGCTTCTTTGAGAAGCCGGGCTTCTAACGCTCCGTTGAAGTGACGATGCCAGGCAGATTCTGCCGGAATGTGCTTTCGACAGGCGTTTCCGGCTTCGAAGGAAATCGTTTTAGCGGTCGTTCATCTTGACCGTGTCGGAAAGGTTTGAGACAACCCGTGAGTTCTCGACCTGAATTGGTCCGCGATCATGTGCTTTCACGCCCCGCAAGGCCGTTGAAAAAGGTGTCTGGACCTCTCCGGCAACGGTGTAGCAAATGCCGTCCTGAAGCCTCCAGAGTTCCAGACACCTTTTTCAACACGCAGCCGAGACATCGGGGCTTCCGACTGGCAAAGGAGTGCCAAGACCGTGAAAAAAACTGTTATTGCATTGGTGGCTGCTCTGGCAATGGGAGTCGTGTTGCCGGTCAAGGCACAGGATGGCGCAAAGCCAGCCGCAGCGGCGAAAGAGACCGGCCCGCATCGAATCGGTCTGGTCGACATGGCCGAAGTCTTCCAGGGCTACAAGAAGTTCGAAGACCTGCGGGCCGAACTCTCTGCCGAAATCGAAAAGAGCGACGCGGAAGCGAAGCTCATGGTCGAGAAAATGCAGAAGATGCAGCTGGAAATCACAGAGACCAAGATGGCTCCCGGGAGTGCTCAGTACGAGATTGCCGAGAAAGAGCTGCTGAACGCCAAAGGCGAATTCGAAGCCTTTCGCGCGGCAACTCAGCGAAAGCTGGCCCGCCGTGAATCCGAAATGTTCAAGGTGATCTACGCCGACACCACGAGCATGGTGAAACTGTATGCGGAGTACGCCAAGTACACAGTCGTGATTCGCTTTGACCGCAAAGATATCGACGAGACAACCGCACCGAACGACGCCGTGCAGCGCATGAACAAGCAAGTCGTCTATCACCGTGCTGAAGATGACATCACTGACATGGTGCTGACTCATCTGAACAAGCAGTACAAACCCGGAACCAGCGACAAGACGCCAGCCAATCCGGTTTCGCGGAGCACTGAGAGTGGAAAGGCTGCGTCTCGCCAATAGGCAGACTCCAGCGGCGTGCCGCCCGAACACAGCTGTTCATTCGCCGGCAGTGGAACCGTCTGAACGTTCCACTGCCGGTTTGTTGGTAAAGCCAGAACTCAGTCTGGGCCCCAGTGGCTCGGGAGATCTGCGTGCAGGAATGAAGAATCAGGACGGGCCCGGTGGGCTCATCCTACGGAAACATAGAGGAGCAATGCTCATGAGTTCCGCACGACCTCACGCCCCGCGACAGCAGACTCTGGCTCGGACAGCTGCGATTTCCGGCAGAGGATTATTCCACGGCATCGACGCAAGAGCCCGTTTCCTGCCGGCGGAGCCTGGAACGGGAATCGTATTCCGCCGCACAGATCTGGCCGGATGCCCGCAGGTGACTGCTCACGTCGACAACGTCACTTCAGCAAACCGCAGAACAGTCCTTGCATCCCGGACCGGTGCAACGGTTGAGACAGTTGAGCACCTGCTTGCGGCATTGGCGGGTCTGCATGTCGACAACTGCATTGTAGAGATCAACGCGATCGAAGTTCCTGCTGCGGATGGTTCCAGCCTGCCGTTCTGCGAAGTCATTCTCGAAGCCGGACTGATTGAGCAGGGGGTTCCGAGAAAAACACTGTCGATTGAAGAGCCGCAGCGTGTCAGCGATCGCCGCGGCGAACAGTGGATCGAAGTCATCCCGTCGTATGACGGCAGCCGTACTGTTGACTACTGCCTGGATTACGGTATCGGGGCGGCGATCCCTGCACAGTCATTTTCTTCAGATCTGACACCGGAGTGTTTTCTGCGGGACATCGCCGGTGCTCGGACATTCGTGCTGGCACAGGAGATCGAATCCCTGCAGCAACTGGGATTCGGCAGACACTTGACCGGAAGAGACCTCATCGTGTTTGAAGCGGACGGTTCGGTGGTTGACAACAGACTGCGATGGGCTGATGAGCCCGTCCGGCACAAGATTCTGGACTGCATCGGCGATCTGGCTTTGAGCAGACAGGTGATGACGGGGCACGTGGTCGCCTGCCGAAGTGGTCACAAATTGAATCACGTCATCGCTAAGGCGCTGTCGACGATAGAAGTGTGCCGGTCGCAGCTGCAACGGGCGGCGTAACTTCCGACGGACGACGGACTCCCGATCAGGACGATCAGTATGGACGCAAGAATATCGCCGATGTCGCAGGTTGATCCTGCAGCCCGGATCGCCGGCGGAGCAGTGATTGGTCCGTTTTGCGTCGTGGGACCCGATGTGGCGATCGGCGAAGGCACCGTCCTGCATAGCCATGTCGTGCTGACCGGACGGACGACCATCGGCAGGAACAATCAGTTCTGGCCCAATTGCGTGATCGGCGGCGATCCTCAGGACGTCAGCTGGGAACATTCAGACACCGAAGTGTTCATCGGCGACAACAACATCTTTCGCGAGGGCGTGACCGTGAACCGTGGTGCCGAAAAAGAGGACCGGCTGACCCGCATCGGCAACAACAACATGTTCATGGCCAACAGCCATGTTGCTCACAACTGCCGGATCTTCAACAACGTCATCCTTGTCAATGGAGTGCTCCTCGGCGGACACGTTCACATTCACGACGGAGCCATCGTCTCAGGTAATTCGGTCGTGCATCACTTTTCCACCGTGGGCCGGCTGAGTTTCGTCAGTGGTGGCTGCCGGGTGCCTCACGATATCCCGCCGTACATGCTGGCAGCCGGCAGTGACGATCCGAAGCTGAAGACAATCAACACTGTCGGCATGAAACGAGCAGGGATTTCTGATTCGACGATCCAGGTCATCAAGGAAGCATTTCGGCTGCTCTACCGCCGCAACCGCCCGCTCGATGAAGTTCGCCGGCACTTCCAGAATTCACTCGACGACGTCATTCCGATTGAGCTGTCTGTACTGCTCACATTCGTAGAGAATCAGCGGGCCGGAAAACTGGGACGGGCTCGTGAAGCCATCCGTAACAAGCCCGCAGCCGACACTCAGTCGCAACCCTCAGAGGATCGCAAGGCCGCATGAATCGCGTGAAGCTGGCTGTCATCGGTGTCGGAGCCCTCGGACAACAACATGCTCGCATACTGTCGACAATGGACGATGTC
>JANNGQ010000430.1:0-4376 GCA_031403975.1 Planctomycetota bacterium | reverse complement strand
GCATGCTGCACAAATTCAGAACGATGTTGGTGCCGGATGGCTTACACTCGGGTCTGCAGCCGTTCGGCCAATCGTTTGAGCGCGGGACTGACGTCCAGTTTGTCCAAATGCACATTGAGCAGACTGAACGAGTCCTGATTGGCAAATGCCGCTTTGAATGCCTTTTCAAGATCGCCTTCCGTGAACACTTCGAAACCCCAGCCGGCTCCCAGCAATTCAGGCATGCGGCGGTAGTTCCAGTTCAGGATGTCGTTGAACGGGCCTTCCTGAATGAAGCGTTCCGTCGAGTACCCCTTATTATTCAGTACAATCACGATCGGATTGAATTTGTGCCGGACAGTTGTCGACAGCTCCATGCAGGTCATCTGAAACGCTCCGTCACCGACGAGGACCAGCGGACGCAGCTGGCGATTGGCGACCTGGACGCCGACACTGGCCGGAATTGCAAATCCCATCGAAGTGTAGTAGGCGGTGCTGAGAAACTCCGTGTGCTGTGTAATCGACAGATCGGCCGCCGCGAACAGCGAATCACCGGTGTCGGAAACGACGACAAGTTTCTGGTCCAGCACAGAGTTGATCTTCTGAAACAATCGCTTCATGGTCATGGGAGCGGCATTGGAAGGCCTCCACGCCGGGATCTCGGGCTGACTGATTTTCGGTGCCGCTCGCCGTGCGCCGATTTTCCTGCCGCTGATCGCATTCATGAAGTCACTGAAAACAACGTCATGAAAATGATGATGCCGGATCCGGAGTTTCTCACTTGTCGCGTAGACGCACTTGCCAGGGTCCAGCTGCGCGGTAAATCCGCCGAGATTGATGTCGCTCATGAACGCACCGAGCAGGACGATGCAGTCACTTTCTTCCACATAGCGACGGACTTCCTCCCGTCCCATCGCGCCTTCGTAGACGCCCAGGTACAGCGGATGACGTTCGCTGACGACGGATTTTCCCAGCAAGGTCGCGCAGATCGGAATGTTGTTCTGTTCGGCCAGCTTCAGCAGCTGGCTCTGCAGGTTGAAGCGGTGCAGTTCGATGCCTGCAATGATCACGGGTTTGTTCGCAGCCAGGATCGCAGCCCGAGCTTCCTCAATTGCTTCACCGAGCGCCGCGGCGTCACTCTGTGCATGCTCGGCCTGCGGATGGTGATCGTGATCAGGAACAGCCAGAACCTTGTCGCGCGGCAGTTCCATGAACACCGGTCGTTTGTATCTGACACAGGCCTCCAGACATCGATCAATCTCACGGAAGGCCGTCAGTTCATCTTCGAGTGACACGGCCCGAACTGTGATCTTCTCGAAAACATCGCGTTGAGTACTGAAGTCTTTGACTCGATGATGCAGCAGCGGGTCTGACCGGCGTTCGCTCATCCCGGGCGAGCCGCTGATCACGATCACGGGACTTTTTTCTGCGTAGGCCCCGGCCACGGGATTGCAAAGGCTCAGACCGCCCACACAGTACGTCACGCAGACAGCCCCGATGCCGTTGATCCGTGCATATCCGTCGGCGGCGTATCCGGCACAGGCTTCGCTGGTCGTTCCGATGACTCTGATCGGACTCTCTTCCAGCATCCCGTAGAACTGCAGCACAAAATCTCCGGGGATACCGAAGATGTCGCGAACTCCGTACGCCTGCAGACGATCAATCAGATAGGCACCGATCGACATTCGGATGTCGCCGGATGCCACAGACGATCGGCCGCTGCGGACACGGGATGTTCGGCTTTTTGCCATGCGACACTCCAGCTCCGGCCCGCTGCTGATCGGGGGCAGCGTAAGTTGACAACAGCAGGGCGGGTTCGAACAGGACGCAGACGCTGCGCGTTGCAGCTGATGGCCCTCATCTCAGATTCCGGATCTGAGCAAGTGAATCTTCGACCGTGAGCCTATTGCCCGCCGACCGAGTCCGCGAACTTGAAGTAGTCGAGCTTGACGAGCTCCATCGTTGTGCCGACATTTCGATTTGTCGGGCGGGCGAATCCATACGCAACCACACCCCCGGAAGACAACTCGGCGACATAGATTATGCCGTAGGCCGGCTGAACCCCGCCCGCGGGACGCAAGGCAGCCGGGGCGGAGACGATGGCGTATTTCGGCTCCGGCGTAGCGCCGACGTTGAAGTCAGCCGCAACATTGTGGAGATAAAGCTGGCTGAATTTCGTAGTCTGAACATTCAAGTAGGCGCCCGTCAGCTGACCGGTGAGATGGTTCAGCACGAACACCGCTTCAGTCTCTCCCACTTCAATCGCGGGTACGGTCACCATCGTAAACTTGTCGTTGCCGTGAGCGACCGGAGCTTGCGCCGACTGTTGAGGGATCAGGCAAGCCACCGCTGCCATCGTCAGCACCCCTGCAGCAAACATCATCGCCGAACGGAGAATCTGCGTTTTCATACCATCGCCTTACTGTTTTGCCAGACATCATGGCACCGGAACCGTGACGATGCCCCCGAAAGTGATCATACTCACCGCTCCCGAGATCGGCCAGACTGGCTGCTCACGGTGCGCCGCGAAATAAACGATGAATCTGAGATCATGTCCGCAAGCAATAACCCCGAATCCTGTATTTGGTCGTCAATTCGTGAGCGTGCAGCCCAGCGCGCAGCCGCCGAGCCCATGCTGGCCAGCTTCCTGCATGCCACAGTTCTGAACCACGAACGCTTCGAAGATGCTGTCAGCTTTCACATTGCCGGCAAACTGGCGTCCAGTACTTTGACCGCCATGCAGCTGAGAGAGATCATCCTCGAAGCAATGACGAAAGATCCCGATATTTCCCATGCTGTGTGCGCCGACATTCAGGCCGTGCAGGATCGCGATCCGGCAATCACCTGCAGTCTGATACCACTCCTTTTCCTGAAAGGTATTCACGCTCTGATCGGCTACAGGATCGCGCATTGGCTTTGGAAACAGGGCAGGGAGCTGCTGGCTCTGCATTTTCAGAACCGGATTTCGGAGGTCTTTGGAGTCGATATTCATCCGGCAGCCAGAATCGGACGCGGGATCCTGATGGATCATGCGACTTCGATTGTCATCGGCGAGACGGCCGTCATTGAAGATGATGTCTCATTGCTGCACGAGGTAACTCTGGGGGGAACAGGCAAGGCCACGGGAGATCGACATCCCAAGGTACGCCGCGGAGTTCTGATCGGGGCTGGTGCGAAGATCCTCGGAAACGTTGAAATCGGCGAAGGTGCCAAAGTCGGCGCGGGCAGTGTCGTGCTGAAGAGCGTCCCTCCTCACTGCACGGTGGCGGGAGTCCCGGCGGTGGTTGTCGGAAAGCCGTGCTCCGCATCGCCGGCGCTGGATATGGATCATGAGATCTCGTCAGGCGAATCGATTTGACAAGCGCGAGCAGTACCGAATTAAACCCGGAGCACGACTGCTCCGGCAAGGGAGCAGAGTTTCAATGCTAGCAGGTCATTTTGTCAGTCGGCGGCAGGTCCGCCTGGTCGAGATCGACGAGCCGCAGTTGCCGACAACAGACATTGCTGCGGGTCAGATTCTGTTTCAGCCGGAAATGACATGTCTGTGCGGATCGGATCTTCCGTATTTTGACGGAGACTTTGAAGGGCATCCGCTGGAGTATCCTCAGCCGGTCGGGATGTCGCTGCACGAAATGGTCGGAACCGTCGTTGCCACGAATGGTGAGCGCTGGACACCGGGAACTCGAGTGCTCGCAGTGCCCCTCGGACAGCACGGACTGTTCGAGAGATTTGTGCTGTCAGAAAATCGTGCCATCCCGCTGGCACCGGGACTTCCGGACGAAATCGCGATGCTGGCTCAGCCGTTCGGAACGGTCGTGCATGCTCTGAAGAAGCTGCCCAACATGATCGACCGTGACGTGGTGGTGCTGGGACAAGGTCCGATCGGTCAGATGTTCAACGCGGGTCTTCGCAACATGGGAGCTCGGAGAATCATCGGCATTGACCCTGTTGAATCACGGCTCAAGCTGAGTCGACGCATGGGTGCGACCGACACGGTCTGCTCAACCGGACTCATGGCGGCCGATGCTGTCAGCACCATCCTGGACGGTGAGCTTCCGGAGGTCGTGATTGAAGCCGTGGGTCACAAGGCTCAGGCATTCAACGACGCCGTTGAACTGACTCGCGCGAATGGCCGGATACTGTTCTTCGGAGTACCCGCGACGACAATCGACGGTGTTGCACTGCGGGCTGCGATGTGGAAGAACCTGACAATCCGAACCAGCCTGCATCCCGATTTTGAACGAACGTTTCCGCTGGCCATGCAATGGATCGCAGAAGGCCGCGTGGATCTCGCGCCGCTGATCACCCACCGCTTTCCGCTCACAGAAATTCAGACTGCATTCGACACATTCCGCGATCGTATTGACGGAGCTCAGAAAGTGCTTGTCGTGTTTCCC
>JANNGQ010000429.1:0-5906 GCA_031403975.1 Planctomycetota bacterium | reverse complement strand
CCGTTGAACACGATCTGGATGCTGCCATCTTCGTTCCCCAGAGGCTGAGCGCTTCCGGCGACATCAATGATACTCAGCCGGCGATGGCCGAGTGCCACGCCCGATTGACGCGGATCGCCGGCTGGCCAGAAGTAATGTCCGTCCGCATCCGGACCTCGGTGCCGTATCGAGTCGGTCATCCGGCGGAGTGTCTCGGCCGAGATGGCGAGTGACGGATTCCACCAGAAAGCTCCTGCGATTCCGCACACGATTCCAGGTTCCGATAAAGTTCAGACGCATTTGTCCGACATGAAAGATCGGGGATTGGGCTCGTAGCCGGAGTCATGAGCCTTCGGAGTCACTCGGTCACCCCCGGATCCTCACGAATCCGGCTACAACAATTCCCGCCGGCGGAGCGGCCGGCCAACAGTAAACGATTTCAGCGTTGCTGAACTTGTTGATACAGCGATCGATGACTTTGAACCATCCGTTCCACACTGTGATTGTCCACAATGTCCTGTTTTGCAGCCTGACCGAGCCGTCCCGACAACCGCTCGTCCTGCAGCAGTTTCGCCAGGGCCTTCGTCAGTTCCGGCGGCTTTCCCAGCGAAAACACCAGCCCTGTCTGCTCATGTTTGATCAGCTCCAGATTCGGGGCAATGTCACTGACCACACACGGAATACCCAGGCTCATCGCTTCCATCAGACTGTTCGACATGCCTTCAAACTCGCTCGCCAGCACAAACACATCGAACGCTGACATCAGCGAGTACGCTTCCTTCCGATGTCCTGCGAAGACGATCTTGTCACGACAGCCGAATCCCTGAGCAATCTCCGCCAGCGCGTCGCGATCAGGACCATCACCGATCAGCACGAGCCTCGCATTGTCAACCAGCTGATGCAGCAATTGAAACGCCCAGAGCAGGTCATTCAGGCGCTTTTGAGGAGCCAGCCGACCGACGAAACCTACGACTTTATGATTCCGGTCCAATCCCAGAGCATGCAGAGCGTTTTCACGAGACAAGTCTGCGGAAGCAATCGGCATCGCATTCGGGATGACGGTGATCCGGGTTCGCGGGATTCCGATCCCGTGATAGAAATCAGCGACGCTGGCTGAGTTCGCCGTCATGGCATCGGTGTGTCCGATCAGCCTTCGATCCAGCCATACCTGCCAACTGCTTTTCCAGGAATCCACGCACCGCTCTGATACGATGATTCTGCAGCCCGAATGGACGATTCCCGGAAGCCGGACGTACGAGTTCGCGGCGAAGAGAAACGACTGCACGATGTCCGGCTGAAAAGATCTGAGCGACGCTCGCAGACGAACATAGGTCAGCGGATCGAACCGAAACCGCTTGCCCAGAATCTCGCATTCAATCCCGGCTGCCCGCAGTTCATCCGCGTACGTTCCGCCCCGGTTGAGAGCAATGATCTTAACCTGAAACTCATCCTTCGGCAGACCGGTTGCGAGCAGTGTCATCTGTCGTTCTGCACCGGACTGATCGAGCGTCGGAATGACAAACGCAATGCGGGTCAATAGAGGCCTTTCAGATCTGCTGCGACGACGGGCTGTAGCCGAAATCGTGAGATTTCGGGCCAAACCATATCTTTCCGAATTCTCACGAATCCGGCTACAAGAATCCTTCACGGCGTTGCCGGATGAAAGAGTTGTCCGCGGACTACTTCGGCACATAGATCGTCACATCATCAAAGTTCCCGATGTAGTCGAACGACCCGAAACCGAGTCGGCCTTCGCCAAAGGTCTTGTCAATGGCCGTCATGACAGGCGATTCCAGGTCGTCAAAGTAGACGGTGATCTCTCCCGAGTCCGCGTTCCGCACGATCCGGGCACGATGCCAGTTGTCGGTCCAGGGAGTGCCCGCAGCTGACATTGTCGAGATCTTCTTCCGGGCCTCGTTGTTCACGATGAAAACCTGATTGGCGTGGTCATCGGCCTTCTTGCCGAAATGGACGTAATACAGATGTGAGTCGTCCTGATATCCGAAGAACAGACACAGCGAACGATGATCATAATCAGGGATTGTCGACTGCAGCCGAATGTCCATGATGAAGCTCGATGCCTGCAGATCGCGGATCAGAGTTCGGTTCAGCGGCGACCGGAACGGCGGTTTGAAGTCACTGTTCTTCTTCGTCAGCGCAATGACATGGTTGCCGTCCTTGTTGTTCAGCAGCGACCATGCCGAGCCGTCAGTGGGCTCGTAGCGGTCGATCTTCCGGTCTTCGAAGTCGTGATGATAGACCAGCTTCATGCCCTCAGGCGGTGCAGGATCGTCGGCAGGCGCGGCAGCAGTCAGGCTCGACAGGATGGTCAGTAGGAAAGTCATGGCGAGGGCAGTTTGCGTCATCGTGAATGTTCCGCTCAGAGTCCGGTGGGAAGCGTCTTCAGTCGTAGCGTACACGGTGTCCGGGACGTGTGGAATCGCCAGCCGGGCCGGCGGAGTGCGGCTGCCGGACAGTTCAGAGCTGCGCCTGTACCGCCGGATGAAGGACGAACAGGACACACTTCGTCATCGCTGCAGCTTGTCGGCGATCTGCATTGCAATTCCGGAAATGAACCGGTCGAGGTTGATTGCGGCAGTTGCCGAGCGTTCTCGCCAGACATTCATGTCTGACATCTTTCGAAAGCCCTTGAAAAATGTGCCAAGGGCGGAGCCGACAGCCCGGCTGTCGGGTTTGAAGATCATGGAGACCGCCTGCTCAGGCATCTGTTCGGTCAGACCGTCAACGATGACTCGGACGGCAATGAACCGTACAGATCGCTCACTGCAGACCTGAGCGGCTGCCAGACTGTTTGTGTCGACGGCAAGGCCGGGGAATCGCTCCTTCAGAACGGCTTTTGCTTCGGGAGTCGCCGGCTGTTTGTCGGCAACAATCAGGCGACCGACATGAATCCGTTTGCTGGCAGAGATCGTACACTTGACCGGCAATGTGCTGACGTGTGTATCACAGATTTCATTGCCGATACAGAGATCCCCCGGTTGAACGACTTCGGAAAGCGACGAGCTGAATCCGACCGCCAGCACCCAGGCCGGATGATGCTCCGTGATCAGTAACTCAGTCGCCGCTCGATGTGCCGCGAAGCCGATTCCGGCTTCGGCGATTGCGACGCGCGTGGATTCTCCGAGGAAACCGCCACGCATGGTCATGCGGCGATCGGAATAGCTGCGTTGTCGGTCGAGCCGTTTGAGAAACGGTCGAATCTCGCCTTTGTGAGTGCACACGATTCCGATGTCAGCCGACGACCGGTCGACAGCGGCTTCGTTCGCCGACGGATTCGCACTGGCTGAATGCTCTTTGCCGAGATCGCTCACGCCTGTGCCTCGAAGTCCTTCATGAACTGAACCAGAGCCGCAACGCCTTCGGGCGGGAATGCGTTGTAGAGACTGGCCCGCATTCCGCCCACGCTGCGATGTCCTTTCAGTCCGCTGAATCCTCGGGACTCGGCGGCCTTGATAAAAGTGCTGTCCCTGTCTTCATTGCCGGTTACGAATGTTACGTTCATCATTGAACCGCTGCCCTTCCGCGCGGTGGATCTGAAAAGCGTACTCTGACCAAGGCAGTCGTACAGCTGCGCCGCCTTCGTGCGGTTGCGAGTGTCCATTGCTGTAAGTCCTCCCTGAGCTTTGATCCAGCGAAAGACCAGCATCATCAGATAGATCCCGAACGTCGGCGGGGTGTTGTACATGGACTCGTTTTCCGCGTGAGTCCGGTACTGCAGCATCGTTGCGATGTGGCTGTTTCCCGCTTCGACGAGATCCTTTCTGATGATGACCAGAGTGACGCCGCTGGGGCCGAGGTTCTTCTGAGCACCCGCATAGATCAGGCCGTATTTCCGCACGTTGATCGGACGACTGAAGATGTCGCTGCTCGCGTCGCAGACAAGGAACGCAGAATCCGGAAGACCGGTCGGCTCCGTCGTAAACTGAGTCCCGAAAATCGTGTTGTTGGATGTAAAGTGAACGTAGATCGGCTGATTGCTGTAATCGCACGAATCCGGGATGTAGCTGAAGTTGGTGTCCTTGCTGGTGCAGGCCACGTGCGTCTTGCCGCAGAACTTTGCTTCCTTCACCGCTTTCTCCGACCATGATCCGGTGACGAGGTAGTCAGCTGTCCCGTCGGGTGTCAGGAAATTCATCGGGATCATTGAAAACTGCAGCGACGCGCCGCCCTGCAGGAACAACACAGAATAGTCATCGGGAATCCCGGCGAGTTCCCGGCAGAGTGATTCGGCTTCAGCAGCGATGGCCATGAACGGCTTGCCACGGTGAGAATGCTCACAGATGCCGATGCCGGTGTTCCCCAGTGAAAGCAGGTTATCACGGGCTTCTTCCAGCACACTTTCCGGCAGGACAGCCGGGCCGGCAGAAAAATTCCAGATGCGACGAACCATCGCGGAACGAGCTTTCGGATGAAGTTGAATTCCTGGCGGACGTAATGCCAGCGGGGCAAATTCTAGGGCGTCGCAGGAATCCTCACAAACACTTCTGCCAGATGACCCGTCAGCAGGAATTAAGTGATCAGAGTTCTCTGATTTCTGTCGTTTTTCAGCAGGAATTCTGGCATTCTGAACCTTTGCGGAAGCTTTCGAAGAGCGGCCCGAGTTGATACCGGAGTGAATCGGATTCTGCTAGACTCCAGCGCTCTGAAAAACGGCCTCCGAAAGGGCGTTTCGACGGGTTGATGGATGTCAGGATGTACGGTTCGCAAGCGAGTGCGCTGCGAACGCTGGTGCAGGGTTATTTCGATTTCCCATGCGGGGTTCCCAATGCAGCTGTCTTGTAATAGGGCGTTGTTTTCATCGGCATTTTCCGTGGCGGCCTCGGCCGTTCCGTCGCGGACTCCGAAAGACATTCTTCGCAACGTCTTTATGTCTGTGGGGAGTTCGGGCGTGGAACTCGTCGGGACGGACCAGGAAATGGCCATCCGATTCACGGTCGCCGGAGTCACGACCAGTTCTGCCGGAGATGCCTTGTTGCCGACTCAGCGAATGTCGTCCATCCTTCGCGAACTGCAGGACGAGCAGCTGGACATTGTAATCGATGAAAAGAGTATCACACTGAAGGCCGCATCGGCGAAGTTCCGGCTGTCGTCGGAAGATCCCCGCGAATATCCGCCCGTGCCTCAGTTCAATGAGAAAAGTTACTTTCGGATTCCGGCTCCCGTCTTTCGTCAGATGATTCGCCGAACCACCTTTGCAACCGATACCGAGAGTACTCGATACGCACTCGGCGGGCTGCTCCTGGAATTCGGTGAAGGCACAGTCACGCTCGCAGCTACAGACAGCCGCCGACTGGCCGTGGCAACCGCGGCCTGTGAGTCGGAAGGATCGCCGGCGACTTCGACGAAAACCACCGTTGTGCCGACGAAGGCCATGTCGCTGTTGGAACGGTCGATTGAACCGCAGGCTGAATTCGTCGACGTCGCTGTGCATGACAACGACGTGATGATGCGTTCCGGAGCCTGTACGGTTTACAGTCGCCTGGTCGAAGGTCGATTCCCCCGATACCGCGACGTGATTCCCCGCAGCGGTCACATCAATGTACCACTGCCGGTCGGGCCGTTTTTCTCCGCCGTCCGTCAATCGCAGATCATCACCGACGAAGAAAGTCGCGGTGTGGTGTTCCAGTTCGGAAAGTCCCTGCTGACGCTCAGCAGCCAGGCCAGTGCGATCGGCGAATCGAAGATCGAGATGCCGATCGAATATGATCACGACGATGTCAGGATCACTTTCGACCCGAAGTATGTCGCCGATTTCCTGAAAGTGCTCGGCCCGGAAACGCTCGTCGATCTGCAGCTCACGGATTCTGACACTGCTGCTGTATTCCGCGTCGAGGATTCTTACACCTATGTAATCATGCCGCTGGCGCAGGATCGATAACTCTGTGCAGGCGAGTCCCGGCGCGCCG
>JANNGQ010000428.1:0-2321 GCA_031403975.1 Planctomycetota bacterium | reverse complement strand
AATAACCGTTCCTTCACGGTATGAATCTCATGCTGGCCGCAGCCCATGGTCACCGCCGGGAATCCGTGGACGGCCATCCAGTTGGCGTCGAGACCACCATCGCAGATCTGGGCAACAGGCTTCAGACCCACGGATTCTGAGGCTGCTTTCGCCGCGATGACGCACGGGCTGTTGTCGTCGATGCGGAAAGCCTCGTAGCGGATGTCTTCTTCGAACATCAGCGATCCGTACTGTCCACCTGCCGCAGCGAGACTGTCCGTGGCCGTTTCGAAGGCATCTCTCCAGGCGGCCACGATCTGCTGCCGAAACTTGCTGTCGTGACTGCGGGCTTCGGCCTGAAGTGTGACTAATGACATGACGACGTTCGTCGCATCGCCGCCCGCGATGACTCCAAGGTTGCTGGAACCGCGATGTCGCCCTTTGCGGATCAGTCCATGCCAGCCGCTTTTCTGCAACTGGGCCATCGCCAGTGATGCAATCACCGCCGCATTGACTCCGTCCTGCGGATGAGCACCTGCGTGGCTGGCAATGCCCTCAATCCGGATCGCCAGATTGCTGGCACCAACAGCGCCGGTGATGAGACTGTTCGGATCGCGGCCGTCCCAGTTGAAACACAGATCAGGTTTGCCGAGCCTGCCCGCGTTGACGAACCGGGCTCCTCGTAATCCGATCTCTTCCTGGACTGTGAACAGCAGCGTCAGCGGCGGATAACCCTGTCCCTGGCTGATTGCTTCGAGAACCGCGGTCAGCACAACCGCACAGCCCGCCCGGTTGTCGCCGCCGAGTGCCGTGGCTTTCGACTTCGGCCGGATCCAGTCACCTTCGCGAATCGGCTGACAGCCGATACACAGCGGCACAGTGTCCATGTGAGCCATCAGCAATCGTCTCGGCCCTTTCTTTGTGCCCTTCAGCTTGACGATCAGATTGCCCGTCGTACCTCCGGCAGGACTTTTCTTATGTGCCGTATCAATGCTGATCGCAAAGGCCGGAACGCCGGCGGCCGTCAGTGCCTTCTGAATCCATGCTGAGACATCGTGCTCCTGACAACTGCCCCCGGAAATCGCGATCAGATCCAGTACTCGCCGGATGGCCCGGTCTTCGTTCAGTCGAATCACAATCGCGGCCCTGTCGTTTGTTAATGGAGTCTGCGGTATAAAACCGGATTGTAGCCGAATTCGTGAGAATTCGGATGGATACGGATCGGCCCAAAGTCTCACGACTTCGACTACAGCTCCAACGCCGGCAGTTTCCCTGAAAGAAGTCCTTCACAGCGTCGGCCCGCCGCTCCGTCGGCGGGAATTGCTCGGGGCACATGGCCCTAAGGACTGGGACAGAAATAAGTGGGGTACGATTCCATCGTGCCAAGCACGTTAAAAACGTGCTCCACGTCCGGAAGGCGACAGTTATTTCTGCGCCGGTCCTAAGCTGGTGGCATCCCGCCACCACAGCCAGCCGAACAGCGGAATCAGGATCAACGACGTCCATTGATAGGCCGTCAGCCCGACGATATCGCGGGCTTCGGGGCGGAGGAATTCGCTGAAAAACCGATAGACGCAATACGTCATGAAGTAGAGCTTGATCAATTGGCCTTTGAACAGCGCTCGCTTCCGAAGCGATGCAAGTGCAATCGCAGCGCATAAGTGAAATGCAAACTCATACAGCTGCGTCGGATGCCTGGGCACCTGGTCGACGCGCGGAAAGATGAGCCCCCAGGGCAGACTCGTCGGTGTTCCATAGCAGCAACCGCCTGCGAGACACGACAGTCGCCCGACAGCGATTGAGCCCGCCACCGGAACCGCAAACGTGTCTCCCGTTTTGACTCGGATACCAAGCCGCCATTTGGCGAGTTCCACGCCGAAATATCCGCCGACGAGCCCGAACAGGATCGTCTTTCCCGACATCAGAAATGCCGACCCGTCAGCAATGCCGCGCGGATCCAGCACGACGAACGGCAATTTTGCCATGAGCATCGCTCCGATGAATGCAGCAAGCCCGATCCAGAGCCGCTCAAACGGCGCCAGACCGAGGTCGCTCGTCTGACGGCTCTTCAGCCAGATTCCTGTCGCCAGCGCTGATACCATCAGCAGCGGATACAGCAGAATGGCCCATTCAGGAATCACGATACCACCAGCCCGCCTGAGTAATTCTCGAAGAGCATTATGGCTGCGCCGAGGGCGTCTCTTCCGCTGGCTTCCAGACTCCGACGTCATACCGCTTCCAGAATTCCACGGCCGAAAGTTCTTCTTCGACTGATGTCTGAATCAGCACGAGGCTTTTCATCGACCGCAATGACTCCATTCCTGTGCGAATGCGTTCGGGCG
>JANNGQ010000427.1:0-5115 GCA_031403975.1 Planctomycetota bacterium | reverse complement strand
ATCCGTCTTCGATTTTCATCTTCTGCTGAAGTCCATGGAATCAGGTGTCTGTACCCGAACCGAGTCCGCCACTAACTGGCGATGATCCTTCATCAGATCGTCGACCCCGTCGTGTTGAATATACCGGAAGTCGGGTTAACGAAAGAGTTTCGAGAACGCTGATCGACTCGCCGCAATGCTGGTCGATCGGCTGTCTGCCACAGATCTTTCCTTCGGGAGTCTGCTTTGCGGCAGGCCACGCGATTCACTTCGCATGCTGTGATTCTCCACAGGTGTTTGGAGCAGCACCTCATCCGTGCGATGGGGGAACGCTGTCATTCCAGTTGACAGAAACGAACGAACAGTCCACCGACTCCAGTCGCTTCCGGCAGATCCACTCAACAGACAAACGTTTCGAACCGAGAGGAACGAGCTGAGTGTTCTCTCAGCTCCGGCTCAACAAAAGGGGCCGGCCGCCACGCTGCAGAAACGCCATGTGTGCACGGCCACCACGCTGCCCTGACTCCGAGCCGCCCTCTTTCGTCTTCGCCATCACCCCGGCCAGCTCACCGCGAACCGAGGCGATAGCGAAGACGAAAGGGGCTCTCTCAATCGAAAATCGTTCTTCTGAATACTTAGATTCCGTACACTTGATAACTAAGGCCATACAGGTGTTAGGCTGCTATTCCGTTTCGAATTCACTGCGAGGTATGCCGCACTGCCGAACGATCGAACGCAGTGCCCCAACCCGAAGCTCATTATGATCCGGCACGGGAACGGTTCTGGTTGTGCCTTCGGACAGAAGTTGCATGACGATGTGGCTGCCACGCTGACGAACTTTCACAAAGCCATGTCTCTCCAGAATCGCACAAACCGCTCTCCCAGAGAGAACTCGCAGTTTAGCCAATGGACACCTCGACGTGTGTCACAAACACATCATCACCAACGCGACTCTCAATCTCAGCGGGTGAAGCACACTCAAAGAACAATTCCAGTGCTTCACGGAGTTGATCCCGGGCATCTTGAATGCTGCTCCCCTGACTTGCGATGTCGAGTTCTGGGCAAAAAGCCACAAATCCGTCACCTTCACGCTGAATAACTGCGGTGAGTCGTTTGTTCATGGAACAACCTGAAGTGAAACCATTGTCTGCGACGGGAAGTGTGAACAATTGCAGAACGCCGCTGTATTGCAGTTTACCAGACAACGGCAATGCCAGGCAATAAGCTCCACGACTTGAATCGGCGTTGGCGAGAGAACAGCGATTCGTGGGGGCTGTAATGATCCTGATTGTCAAATCGAGTCTCGAACGAGGGCAGGCATTTGCTTTGCAGCCTAACGACCAGGTTCACCGGGCGGCGGCGAACGACTTTCCATTTCGAATCCGCGTGCTACCGCCGCTCCGGTGGAACACTTTGATAGGCCAGATCTCGGCGCCGCGTGTGAAGGAGTTCGCCGCTGCCAACCGGTCGAACGGCTTCAGATTTAAGCGTGATCAACGCAATCGTTGTTCCATCTCCGTCAACAAACTCGACTTCATAGGCCGTCCCTTGGCCGTAGACGTGTACGATGGCACCAACATCACCGGAGAAAAGCCCTGATTCCGGGATGTCGTACGTCAGCACCACAAGTGAATGTTCTGCAAGCATTGTTGTCATCCTGGGTAGGCAGTAAGGAGCCGCACGACAATAAACTACCGAAAGTAATATTGCTGAAGAAACAGCAATCTGCGATTTACCGGGAATGCCGGATGCAAAAGTTATCGAATGGATTCGTGAGAAGTATGTTGCCGTTGTCTCGGGCCTTGACGAGCGAGGGCGACGCAGATGGGCGGCTGCGGAAGCGCGGTCGCTTGGTCGGGGCGGCGTGTCTGCGGTGGCAAGTGCCACGTGTATCTCTGATCGAACGATTCGAAATGGTATTCGGGAACTGCACGACCCTGATGCGCTCGACTTGGGGCGTCAAAGAAAGCCCGGAGGTGGGCGGCGGGCGCGTGAAGACACGCAACCGGATTTGATTCAGGCATTGGAAGCACTGGTCGAGCCGGTCACGCGGGGTGATCCCATGTCGCCGCTGCGATGGACTTGCAAGAGCACGCGTGGTCTGGAACGGGAATTGAAATCTCAGGGCTTCACCATCGGCAGCACGAAGGTCGGAGAACTGTTGAAATCGCGGGGTTACAGTCTGCAGTCGAATCGCAAGACGCTGGAAGGAACGCAACATCCTGACCGCAACGAGCAGTTTGAACACATCGCACGCCGGGTCAAGGCCCGGCAGCGATGCGGTGAGCCGGCGATTTCTGTCGACACGAAGAAGAAGGAACCCTTGGGAAAGCTGAAGAATCCCGGGAAAACGTATCGCCGAAAAGGCGACCCGGTCAAAGTGAAGACGCATGATTTCCCGGACATGACGCTGGGCAAGGCCATACCATACGGTGTGTATGATCTCGAACACAACGAAGCCGGTGTCTCGATCGGAATCAGCCACGACACGGCGGAATTTGCGATTGCCGCGATCCACCGCTGGTGGCGTCAACTCGGCTGCCAGCGGTACGCCGCACCGCGACGATTGTTGATCACGGCGGACAGCGGCGGCAGCAACAGTCCTCGAACACGGTTGTGGCTGACCGAACTTCAGAACCTGGCCAATGAGTTAAAGATGATTATTGAAGTCTGCCACTTTCCACCCGGAACCAGCAAATGGAACAAGATTGAGCACCGACTTTTTTGCCACATCACACGCAATTGGAAGGGAGTCCCGCTGGAGACCCTCGAAATCGTAGTTAGCCTGATAGGCTCCACCACGACGGAAGAAGGTTTGGAAGTACATGCTTGGCTGGATTCACAAACGTATGAAAAAGGACGCACGGTCAGCGATACGGAACTCTCGGAAGTGCGGATCAAACGAAATCCATTTCATGGTGACTGGAACTACGAAGTACATCCGAGACTTAAGTCGCAGATTCGGTAGTTTATTGTCGTGCGGCTCCTTACACTCGCGAAATACTGTTTTCCTGCGAATTTTGTCTGCAGCTCTGCCACCGTGGATTTGCGTATCGATTCCGATGTAAGGGGAGGGGGCGATCATGAGATGTCGGGCCATAGTTCTGCCACTGTCTCTGATGATTGTATTAAGCCATGGCACGGCGTCAGTGTCAGCACCGCCGCAGGTGGAAGTATTGGCGAGTACCGCGAAAGTTAAAGTGCGTAACGAGACGATTGCGACGGTAAAAAAAGGCGAAAAGTATCGACTTGTGAAGACCCAGGGGCCATGGGTGGCGATTGCCATCGGCGATGGGGAAAAGCAGAAACAGGGATGGATCCTGGCAAGCGCAGTGAGAATTGTCGCTGACCCGAATGTCACAGACGATTCGACTGCTCCCGATGAGCCCGTCGAGATTCGGCTGATGATCGATCTGACACAGTTCCCAACACTGTATGGATCGGAAGCAAGTGTGTTTTTCAAAGCTCGAATTACAAACGAGACAGCGGAATCAGTTCAGCTGAAAGTGGCCGATCTGGAACTCAAGGTTGATGACGAGACACTTTCCGCGTTGCCACTGAACCAGCAGATATACTGCCAGATTTTCACGGATGCATCGATGGGGACTGCGGTGCACCCGAATGCACTTCCGTTCCGGAACGACGTGCAACTCGCTCCAGGCGGCGTCGCAGAAGGCTGGATGGCGTACAGCCTTTCAAGTCTGCAGCAGTTTCTCAGTGAGCCCGGCGGGCTTGCCAGCAAGTCATGGATTTTCGACGGAAAAGTCGGCGCTCACAAGGTCCGTGTGGACCTCAACGCAGCCGAGCTCGGCCTGTTAAGTGAGCAGGCGCGGCCGTCGAAAGTGGACGATTCGGTCCTCGTGATCGATATCGGTTCGCGAATCAACGCGATCAATGAGTCCAGGTTGTTCGAGTTGATTGCCTCGGTGCCTGCGGCTGATTGCGGTTGCGTGCTCGTCCTTACGAACAGGGAATGCCTCGTGGATGGACTCACCTTGTTTCGCTTTCGGCAAAAGATGGGCCAGATCGCGCAGGGAAGAAACCTGCCAGTGGTTTTAACCGACGGTGGGCCTGCCGGATACCAGAGTTATGGCGGTTTGTTTTCCAGTGGTTTGCTTCAAACGGTCCCTACCGAAACAGCAGCGGTACTCAAGAGTCTGGGCCGCCGGCCGGACACGGGTGCGATACTTGTCAAGTACCTCGATGACAAGGTCCCCGAAACCCGCCTCGCAGCGGCGCTTGAACTGACACAACACCTGAGGGAAGCCGGCGTGGTCGAGGCGCTGGTCAAGGCCGTGGCCGATCGCTCACCGGGCGTGCGAAGTGCCGCCGTGACCGCACTCGGTGGCCCTGTCGCTGGGCCCGAGACGCGACAGGACGCTGCGACCGACACGGCGGTCCTCCTCAAGGCCATGTCGGATGACGTCCCGGGAGTGCGAATCGCGGCTGCTCAATCGGCCGCGGTGTTTCCCTGTGAAAAGGTCCGCACCGCGCTGATCAGGGGGCTT
Source organism: Planctomycetota bacterium (assembly GCA_031403975.1). Classification (GTDB taxonomy): domain Bacteria; phylum Planctomycetota; class Planctomycetia; order Planctomycetales; family Planctomycetaceae; genus SXXK01. The sequence goes on along the minus strand of JANNGQ010000427.1, from coordinate 628 downwards.
GATGATACGGATCTTATGGTGCAGATCGCCACAACGGTCAGCCTCGGCAAATTGCGAGTCCGGCTGGCGGTTCCGAGGCTCAAAGAACTGCAACAAGAGTCAAATCCACAATTGAGGACGACTGCAATTGATGCACTCAAGGCCATCGGAGAATTGTCCTCTCTGAAGGCTGCTATGGCGAAACTGGACGGAGGGTATCTTGAGGACTCAGAATTCACCGAACTTGGACAATCGAAAGAACAACGGGCCGTTGAGCCGCTAATCGCGTTGTTGAAGACAACCGCGGACTATCGGCGTGGGTATATAATTCGGACACTGGGAGAAATCGGTGATCCGCGCGCCGTGGATCCGCTGGTGCAGCTGATTGCTAATGGCAGTAGTGACATGTCCCACTTGCCCAAAGCGCTGGGGCGGCTGGGTGACCAGAAAGCCGTGGAGCCTCTCCGCGAAGCGCTGCACCGGAAGCCCGACATGCAGCAGGACCTGCGGATGGCCACTATTGAAGGATTGCTGATTCTCGGGGCGCCAGACGCAATGGACGGTGTAACTGCAGAGTTGAGAAAACTGACCGATGAAAACAGATATTATGAAGTGCATCCACTCCTTGGGGTTCTCGGGCGGACCAATG
>JANNGQ010000426.1:0-6363 GCA_031403975.1 Planctomycetota bacterium | reverse complement strand
ACCAAGAAAGGCGTCAATGTGCTCGATCGCGGCATTCAAGTGCAAGCCATGGCTGAAGTTCAGAAGCTCTTTGATTTTCCTCCAGCTCCGAAATTGAAAGTTGACGGGAAACTGCCTATTCGTCGAACGACCAAACGTCCTGACGAAGAACGGCAGTACATCCAAAGCAATCGCGCCGAGAATCTGCCTAAGAGACATCAGCGAAGAGGCGTTCTGGAAAGGGATAACGGGAAGTCTTTCGCATCTGTGTCGTCAGACGGGAACTTCGAACCTGAACGAAGAATGCCGGAACTCCCGCAACTGCGCCTATCGGCTCGCCGGAAGCAGTCGCCGCAGCTGCCGCTTTCCCTGCGACAAGAGCTGCCGGAGGGGCTGGAATAATTCGATTCGGGGAAAGTCTCTCCAAAGCAGGCATCGCGGATCTGTCGCCACGGCGTAATAGAGACTTTTCGTGCGACCCCACCAGTCAGCGGACTTTGCATATCGGTAGGCAGTGAAATGACACCCCAGGCGAGCCGCGCGTCGCTGGGAATCCGTCATCTTCGGCAGCAGTCGTTCTATGCACTTTTTCCAGTCGCGAACAATGCGCTCCGCCTGGGAGTCCCGCTGCTCTTCATGAAACCGATAGCGAGACCACACACCGGGAACTCGAACGCAGGGACCGGAAAGTGCGATTCGCAGCCAAAGGTCGTTATCCGCCACATAACTGATGTCCGACTGCCAGCCGCCTAACTCCACAGCGGTTGCCGTTCGAAAAAAAGCCGACGATTGCATGATAAAGGTTTGCCGCGCAAGTAATCCCCGAAGCGAATAACCGGCGACATTCGTTCCGCCGATCTTCTTGCTGCTCCCGTCGATGTATTCCGCATCGGCATAAACGAGCAGCGCGTCACGGTTCTGTGTCATCGCAGCCACTGCTGACGAGACTGCACCCGGGCAGTAGCAGTCATCAGAACTCTGAATACCGCAGATTGTACCAGTGGCTTGGGCTAAACCCTTATTCACTGCATCAACCACGCCCTTGTCAGGTTCGCTGATCCAGGTGTAACCTGGCTGACCATCAAATCGCTTCAGGACCTCAACCGTCTCGTCCTTAGACGCACCATCGACGACGATCACTTCCAGTCGCGGATAGTCCTGGGAAAAAATTGACTCCAGAGTTTCGCCAATAAATCGCCCCTGGTTGTAGCTGGGCACAATGATTGTGACGAGCAGTGCGGAAGGCATTTGAGGTCAGTGGCTTTCAGCGGGCGCGAAGCCGCATATCAGCATGTTGAGAAGTGTGTCTGGAACTTCGGTGGAATCAATACACCACTGCTGCAGCCTGTTGTTCGAGAGCTCCCGACACCCTTGTTGCCGCGTGTACAGCAGGGAATCAGAATCTCGTGCAGGATTCAAGATCCTGCAGCCATGTTTCCACAAGAGGCTTTTCTTCTGGCGGGAGTATTCCGCCCGCTATGAGTGCTTCGTAACATCTGAGCAGGTTTCCGGAAACGTGTTCAATCCCTGGCTGAAGAGAAGTGCTTTCCAGAATCTCAGCAATCCGGTGGTTTTGGAGGTACCCCGGAACTTCATCTTTGAAGTCCGTCATAAGATTATGCGGATTGCGATCCTGAAACACCTCCGGTGCATGGAAAACGACTCCGAGGCCAAGCTCCCAAAGACATCGCTGTGCGACGAAACTCTTCCAGATATCGCACATACGGAATGAGCAGTAACTGGGGATGTAGAGCAGAGGATAGGCAACCGGCCACCACCATGTCGTCTGCGTGTTGAACGGGCACCAGTTGCCGGGCGGGAGCAGAACACTCGGTCTATTGTCGAACGAGAAGTCTCGATCCTGCGTCAAGCGCCAGATCGCATCCACATCGGGAGAACCGTTGACGAGCCCTTGCTGAATCGGACACTGGACGTCCATGTGTTCACCGGTTGAGTGCTGTTCCGCCAACGTGTCGCTCCAGGTTTCCGCCCGGATCGGAGCGTGAATATGATCAAGCGGAATCCCGCGAGGCCAGACTGGTTCGTCCGAGAAATGGCGGTACACATTTGCCCATTTCGGGCCGCCTTCGCACGTCGCTTCAATGGTTGCGAGTTGTTCGAGAAACTGTTCGCGGGGTTTCCATGACGCCAGCGGAGAGTTGTCATCATCTGTCTCGTAAATACACTCTGCACCCGCCGCAATCGCATGCAAGTAAGCCACGTTCTTCCGGCAGTAGTGTTTTGTCGGCAGCAGTTTCGCGAGCGGAAACGGTCCGGTGACCTGCGCCTCAAGACTCAGAAAGCTCAAGGCTCCTTTTGGTTCCAGTAGTTCTCCTGCGTTGAATTGTGCGGGGCCTTTCGCATCCCCCGCAACGACGAGATGTGCGGCAATATCTCGGAGAGCCGTACAGAGCGCTCGCACGCTGGCGGTTGGTGGATTAATTGTGGTCAATACGACGGCAAGCGTCATCGGTTTGTCTATCGATTGTGTGTGTGTCGGATTTGCACTCAGACATTGATCAATCTGCCAATATCCGGCGGCGACATCGCCACATGTTCCTGGTTGGCTGACGGCTCAAGCCCGAGGTCCTTTTGTGGTAAATCCGGCAGCTGCATCGGCGCATCGCATCTTCAGGCCGGCAGTGCTTCGGACCAGGTTGTATTGAGCATAAGCGGTGCCTCGCCACTATAACCAAGCACTGTCGATGCGTAAAAATCTCCCAGGATCATCCGAATCTCCCCGACACCGTCCTTTGGCCGATCGGCAATGATTCCGTTGACGGTCACACATGCATTCACATGATACTCACCCGGCTGCAGAGGCAGAGACTGAATCTGGCACCGAACCACGAGCTGCTCCTGGTGCATTTGAAAACGAACTCCATGATAAGAACTCCAGTCAACTGACACACAATAGCCTGACGATGTTGGATGCAGTCCGAACCCCAAATCGATATTCTGAATTCCTGGCCCGCATGATGCCTGTCTGAGATAAAAGACGAACTCAACGGCTTGCCCAGTGCGTAACTCAGTGAGTTGAGCGCCAGTGGAATCGAAAGCTTCGAAGCGTTCAATGAATACCGGCACATTGCTGGTTTGGGCGCGATTCGCGTCGATGAGGGGGTGCATCCGGCGGCGCATTGACAACATCTTGTGATAGGCATCTATCGCCGATTCAGAATCCGTGTCCACACTAATTCGGCCTTGCTCGACGACCATCACGCGACTGCAAATGCTGCGAACCGCAGACAGTTGATGTGAAACAAACAGAATTGTCTGCCCGGACTTTGCTGCCGTATCCATTCGATTAAGACACCGTGTCTGAAAATCGGCATCTCCGACTGCGAGAACCTCGTCCACGATCAGGATATCCGGATCGAGATGGGCGGCGACGGCAAATGCCAAACGGACGTACATCCCCGAGGAATATCGCTTGACCGGTGTCTGCAGATATCGCTCGCAGCCGGAGAAGTCGATGATCTCGTCGAGCTTCCGAGTGATCTCCTGCTTCCTCATACCGAGGATGGCACCGTTCAAGTAAATGTTCTCCCGCCCGGTCAGTTCCGGATGAAAACCAGTGCCCACTTCCAGCAGAGAAGCAATCCGGCCTTTGGCCCGGACGCTGCCGCTGGTCGGCGTTGTGACTCGCGAAAGGATTTTGAGCAGCGTGCTCTTCCCTGCACCGTTGCGACCGATGATACCGACGACTTCGCCCTGCTGGACATCGAACGAGACGTCTCGCAAGGCCCAGACGTAATCCGAGGATCCTTTCACGCTGCGATCGTTCGTTTCGCCGATCTTCAAGTACGGGTTTTCTTTGCCTCGAATCCGATGCCACCAGCGGTTCACATCGTGGGCGAGTGAGCCTGTGCCGATCTCTCCGAGACGGTATTGCTTCGAGACGGATTCGATTTTGATCGCGACGGACATGAGAGTTGCGAGTTGTGAGTTGCGGGTTGCAGAAGGCAACCTTGTTGCTCAGTTACTTCCGGTCGGTGAAGCGGCGATCTTTGGTGGCGACAGATTCGAGATACTTGATGTAACCGGATAGCAAAGCTCTTGCGGAGTTCCACTGCATACGGAATTCATGGTACTGCTCTATGTTGATGAGTTCTTCATCAAGTGCTGTGTTTAGGTGTTCCAATGTTTCGACCAGTGGGCCACGGGCCTGCCGACAGAACTGCAGATTCTCCTGTGGGTGGTGTCGACCAAAACCCTCCGCCATATTTGCAGTTACTGATCGTGCCGAGCGTATCACTTGATCGGCCAGCCGGTACTTTTCTTCCGCTGGTAGCCGTTTGGCCCAACAAATCAGTTCGATCCGTAACGATCGAGCTGCTTTATAGCACTCCAAGTCTTCGAACGACTCGACGCCTGCCATTTCCTCATCAACCTGCAGCCTGCAACTCCCGGCTCCCTGCCCTACGCTCACACAGTGTCCATAAACGTCTTTTCGACTTTGTTGAACATGACCACACCCAGGACGAGCAGGGCTGCTGTCATGACGGCGGATACGGCCAGATCGGTATAGGGCGGTCTACCGCCGAGAAATGCAGCTCGGAAGGCTTCGATCGGTGCGGTCATGGGATTCAGGCGAATGAGCCAGCGATATTTTTCCGGAATGGCGGACAGCGGATAAATCACGGGCGTCGCGTACATTGCCAGTTGGATACCAAAGGCGACGAGGAAAGTCATATCCCGGTATTTTGTCGTCAGTGAGGAGACAATGATCCCAGTGCCCAGCCCCAGAGCTGCCATCAGCAGCAACAGCAGCGGTGTCAAAGTAATGATCGCCAGCCAATGCGGGTGCAGGCTGTCGTGTGTGGCAAGGCACCACAGGAAAACTCCTGCAAACAACGCAAACTGAATGACGAATTGAATCAAGTTGGACACTACGACCGAGAGTGGCACGATAAGTCGAGGGAAATAGACCTTGCCGAAGATCGCAGCATTGGACACAAATGTCGTTGATGTCTTCGTCAGGCACGTTGAGAAATAGTTCCAGGGTATGATCCCGGCCAGATAAAACAAGATCGGTGGAAATCCGTCAGTTGAAATCCCTGCCACGCCGCTGAAAATCACGATGTACACCAGTGTCGTCAGCAATGGCTGGATGAAAAACCAGATCGGGCCGAGCACTGTCTGCTTGTAGACGGCTACGAAATCGCGATTGACAAACATCCAAAGCAGGTCACGGTATCGCCAGACTTCCGAAAGCTGCAGATCCCACCAATGTGACGATGGTTCGATCAACAGCGTCCATTCGTCGGGCTCGGAATGCGGCAGCGCCGGCAATTCCGGCTGCAGGAGTTCCTTCGGGATCATGTTAGGTACGGGTTGGGCGGCGTGTGACATGAATTCGCGGGACGAATCCGGGTTCCACTAATTATCGGTATCGAAAGCGACCGGATTTGTCTCAGAATGCTGACCCCAGAGTTTCCGGAACAGTTCGCGGGTACTGATGTGGAGGTCGACCGCAGATTGCGCCAATTCGGGCGTCAGAGTGCCGGAATAGGGAAGGAACACCTGACACTGCAGAGCCCGCGAATGACGGATGCCTTCGTGATCCGCATCCGTAAGACCCCCGACGCGATTCCACAAGCGTTCCTTAAGTCGAAGGTCGTCGTCCCACTTGTGATTGATGCCGATCCTAAGCGCTTGGGCGGGGCTGCCGTCTTCATAAAATGTCGAAAAGATCAGCGTGGCTTTTCCGCCAGTCGCTTTTTCAAAGTGGGCGACGACATATTCCCATTCGTTTCGTTGAGTACTATCAGAGCCTTGACCAGTGACTGAATGGACAGTTCTCTCTTTCAATTCCCAGCCGTTGCCTTCATAGCAATCTGTCAGTTCGTGCCAGTGATCAAGGCCCAGTTGATCAAACGTGACCAAAGCGATCAATGAGCTCTGTGTGAATCGCCATGTATGGACCCACCAATACTGGCCCTGCGGAAGGGATTCCGGCGGCGGAGCAGGTTCGAATCCTTCAGCCTTCCAGCCTGCCAATTCCTGTGGAAGTGCTTCTGCCGTGAGGCCGAGGTCACCACGCTGCTTTCCGGGTAAGTTGGAAAGCGGCGAACTGCGAAATGTAATCTGGAGAATGCCGACCCCGACGACGAACGACAGCATCCACAAGATCATTCGCGGCTGATGATGGAGTTCGTTCCGTGTGACAAAGTCCGGCAGGCCGATGCTGTCCGGCGACAGCGCCACGCCGCGTTCATCCACGCCCATGCTGAAACGGAAGCGGCCCACCACGCTGTCGTCGCTCGTGGTCAGGCTGGAGAAACTGATCGAGCCGGTGCGTTGCGAGCGGAGCCGGTATTTCGCCGTGGCGGTCTGGCCGGGCAAAATGGTGCCGAGCTGCACCGTCTCGCCCTGACCGGT
>JANNGQ010000425.1:0-4475 GCA_031403975.1 Planctomycetota bacterium | reverse complement strand
CATTGTCGACTTCGATGAGCAGCCGGATCGCGGCCTGGGATTTGTCGTCATCCAGAGTCGAAACGTTTCTGACCTTCGCTTTACCCTGTCCATGCCTATACAGACCAGTGTTCTTTACCATCGGATCGAAGTCGATTCGGTCCGTCCATCCACCCGATTCCAGTTGGCCGTGCAGCAGCGCGAGAGCGGAGTCGGTCGCTGCGACGAGCAGCATTGGGTCGCCGGTGGCTTCGAATGCCCGCAGGTACGCGATGCCGACGGTGGGAGTTCCTGGAGGCTGAACCCAGACTTCCGTCGAAGATGCCGTCCCTTCACCCTGCCGCTGTTTCAGATCGAGCGTAACTTTGTAGACGTAGCCGCCACGGACTGCGACGTGTGAATGAAAATACCTGGCTGCGGCAATGACCGATTCGGTCGTCTTCTGTATGAGCACATCCTCAGCAGGCCGTTCGTCAGCCCGCGCAGGAACCGCACCGAATGCGAGAAGTGCGGCGAACATTATGCGGGTCGAGGTCGCTCTGCTCATACGGAGAGAATGTTTCATGGAGATCACAGAAACTGTCCTTTGACCAGGCTCAAAGCAGCAGAAGTAGAATCCCAGCAAGCACCAATTGCCGTCACAATAGTCGCCATCCTGCGGAATGTCACACTGTGCCGCCTGAAAACCCCAATCCCAGCCGGCCGTTCCGCTGATTTACTGTTGTCCCGCCGCTCCGTCGGCGGGGATTCTTTACTGCCGTCCCGGAGATCAGCGCAGTGTCAACAGTAGCGGTCTCTGGCGGCGGGATTGATGTTCCAGCATACTTCACACAGAGTCTGCAATGTTGCAACTCTGTGATCTGCGACCTTGATTCGACGACGAGACGGAGAGACCCTCGTGCCTTCACTGCTTCGATACCCTTCCCGCGTGGTTGTTCTGCTCGGATTCCTCTTGATCCTTTCGAACATTCTGAGTGCGGCTGAGCCGACTCGCCGATTCATTGCCGCAGATTCTTCGAAGAACCGTGTTGCGATCGTGGATGAATCAGGCAAGACGGAGTGGGAACACAAAATAGGCCCGTTGCATGATCTGCATGTCCTCCCGGGCGGCAACGTGCTGCTGCAGACGTCATGGACTGAGGTCGCTGAGATTCATCCTTCGGACGGCAAAGTCGTCTGGAAATACGATGCCACGAAACGTCCGGAGAACAGAGGCAAACCGCTGGAGATCCACGCCTTCCAGCGTCAGGTCGACGGACGCACGATGGTCGCTGAATCCGGGCCTGGCAACATCATCGAACTCGATCAGGACCTGAAGGTCGTTCATACGATGGCATTGAAGGTCAGTACGCCGGATGCTCATCGCGATACGCGGCTGGTGCGAAAACTTGATTCAGGAAACTATCTTGTCTGCCACGAAGGCGACGGCCTTGTGCGTGAGTATTCGCCGGACGGGAAGACCATCTGGGAGTTCGAAGTACCGCTGTTCGAGCGCAAGCCGGCGGGCGGTCACGGTGTCGAAGCGTTTGGAAATCAGTGCTTTTCCGCTGTTCGGCTGCCCGGAGGAAATACACTGATCGGAACGGGGAACGGACACAGCGTCCTGGAGGTAACTCCGGCCGGACAAACGATCTGGAGCCTGCATCAGAACGACCTGCCCGGCATGCAGCTCGCCTGGGTGACTTCGCTGCAGGTGCTTCCCTCAGGCAATATTCTGATCAACAACTGCCATGCCGGCCCGGAGAATCCTCAGCTGATCGAAGTCAATCGCGACAAGCGCGTGGTGTGGTCCTTCCGGGACTTCGATCGGTTCGGCGATTCTCTGACGAACTCGCAGATGCTGACCGTGGATGGGAAAGAGATCGCTATGGACGGGCCGGCGCTGCTGCGGTGAATCGAGATCCTGCGTTGGCTCGCTCGGGGCAGATGGCCACAAGCCAGGGGAGAGTTCGCCTCAGCGCGGCCATTTCGCTGACCGGCACACTGACTCTGGCGCCCGGCTACGCTACAATGCAGCGGTCCCTTTCAGACTTGAACTTAGCGACGCAACACCCCGCCACCGGGCCAGTCCCGAATGGCGTGGACTTAGTCAGCGGATTGGCGTTAGCCACCGGTGACTGTTCGTGACAAAGGCGCGAAAAACCGGCGGCTAGCGCCGTGCCGCTGGCTGTCAATGCGCAAAGGGGGCTTGTTTAATTCTCAACCTGCAACGCACCTGCCACCGAACAACTTTCAATGCCCGACAAACGCAATCTGTTCAACAAAATCTGGGAACTGCACACCGTAAGAACTCTGCCCGGCGGTCAGACGCAGTTGTTTGTTGGGCTGCACCTGATCCATGAGGTCACCAGTCCGCAGGCCTTTGGAATCCTGCGTGACCGCAAGCTGAAAGTCGCTTTCCCGGAACGAACGATCGCCACCGTTGACCATATCATTCCGACCGTCAATCAGGCACGGCCATTTCTGGACGGGCTGGCGGAGCTGATGATGTCGGCAATCGAAAAGAACTGTGCGGAGTTCGGTGTGACGCTGTTGGATCTGAAAGATGAACGTCAGGGCATCGTGCATGTCGTTGGTCCCGAACAGGGGCTGACTCAGCCCGGAATGACGATTGTCTGCGGTGACAGTCACACGAGCACCCACGGAGCCTTTGGCAGCATCGCGATCGGCATCGGCACGAGTAACGTTGCGGAGGTATTGGCGACACAGACAATGTTTCTCAACCGGCCGAAAGTGCGGCAGGTTGTTGTGAATGGCGAGCTTGCTCCGGGCGTCTACGCCAAGGATGTGATTCTCTACATCATTCAGCAGCTGGGAGTTCAGGGAGGCGTGGGTTACGCCTACGAATTCGCGGGCTCGACGTTTGACGCGATGTCCATCGAAGAACGCATGACCGTGTGCAACATGAGCATTGAAGGCGGGGCTCGCTGCGGTTACATCAACCCGGATCAGACAACAGTGGACTATCTGAAAGGCCGTCCGTTTTCTCCGAAGGGCGAGGAGTTTGCTCGAGCGGCCGAGTGGTGGCTGAGCCTGGCATCCAGCGATGACGCTCAGTTCGACGACGTCATCGAGTTCGATGCGGCTGACATCGAACCGACGGTCACCTGGGGCATTACACCGGCTCAGTCTGTCGGCATCAGCCAGCCATTACCGAGGGTCAGCGAAGTCGCAGCCGGTGAGCAGACTCTGATCCGCGAAGCTCTGGAATTCATGGGCCTGAAGGAAGGCCGGCCAGTCAAAGGCACGAAGATCGACGTTGCGTTCATCGGATCATGCACGAACTCGCGAATCTCCGACCTGCGCGAAGCCGCCAGAATCGTGGAAGGCCATCGGGTCTCGCCACACGTCAAAGCGATTGTTGTCCCCGGATCGCAGCTGGTCCGAAAGCAGGCGATGGCCGAGGGTCTGCACACGATCTTCGAAGCCGCCGGTTTCGAATGGCGTGAGGCCGGATGTTCCATGTGTCTGGCCATGAACCCGGACAAACTCCAGGGCCGCGAAGTGTGTGCTTCCTCCAGCAACCGCAACTTCAAAGGCCGCCAGGGAAGTCCGACCGGAAGAACGCTCCTGATGAGCCCCGCGATGGTCGCCGTGGCGGCGATCGAAGGCCATGTGGTGGATATCAGGGAGTTTGCGAGTGCATCAACCGCATAATCGTTGATCAAATGCTGAGAAAAGATCTCCGCGGACCCTTTGAGATTTCCAGGAATAGATGACAGGCATCGACAGGAGTAAGTTCCTTGGCTATTAACGAAATCAAGACCATCACCGCCACCGGCATTCCGCTGCTGCTCGACGACATCGACACCGACCGTATCATCCCCGCTCGTTTTCTGCGGTGTGTGACATTTGACGGTCTCGGAGAGCATGCGTTTGAGGATGATCGGAAGCAGAATGCAGATCATCCGTTTGACAAGCCTCAGTTTCAGGGAGCCGGAATCCTGCTCGCCGGACGCAACTTCGGCTGCGGGTCGTCTCGTGAACATGCGCCGCAGTCCCTGATGCGATGGGGAATCCGATCGGTGATTGCGGAATCGTTCGCAGAGATTTTCTTCGGCAATTGCGGCTCGCTCGGTATCCCGGCCGTTAAGGCACGTCGAACAGACCTGGAGACACTGGCGGTGGCGATTGAGTCGAATCCCACGCTCGAAATCACGGTCGACCTGCAGAAACTGACGGCCGCAGCCGGAGATATCGCATTCCCCGTCACCATGCCCGACAGCGCTCGGGATGCGATGGTGACCGGGCAATGGGACTATCTCGGCCGCCTGTTGAGCGCGGCGGATCAGGTGACGGTACACGCAAAAACAATTCCATATCTGACGGGGTTTCGGACTTAGCCGCCTGCTGTTGGCCAGCCGCTCAACGCCGCTCCGGCGGCGGGAAGCGCGATATCACAGCATGTTCGATCCGCCAAACGCACTGAGGCAGGATGCCTCAGTCACCCGTTTGCGGGAAGCGCGATATCACAGCATATTCGAGACAGAAAACTC
>JANNGQ010000424.1:0-2123 GCA_031403975.1 Planctomycetota bacterium | reverse complement strand
CGCCTTGTTGTGCCCGCTCGCCACCGCTGATCGGCGCCAGCAGCGCACTGGCCGCCTGCTCGGCCGGGACCACTTCGATCGTGCCGATCATGCCTGGATGGACGAGGCCTGACAAACTTCTTCTTTGACGCAGAACGACCTGGCTTTTATGTTGCCAACCCTGCCTGGGAACTTGGACTCGCCGGAATCGACGCTGAGATTTTCCGGAATACATTCGACGGAAACGTGGGGACCGATGTCTATATTGACTCCTTCACAGCACAGATTCCGATGCAGTCTCAGGGCAACTTCAATGACGGAGACTCAGTCCCGCCTGGCAAGCTCTTCTGGCAGTTTGCGGCACAGGGATATCGCGATCCGCTCTCGAGAATCGACCTCGTATTCCGCGAAAACGTAGGCAACTCCCTGGATGTCACGAACGGGTTTGCGTTTTTGGACAACCGCGAATCGGAATTCAAGTCGCGATCAGTCAATTCGTTCGCAACAAACCATGCACACGCAAATAATCCTGACGGCCCGTGGAATGACGGCGGTCCGTATCGATTCCGCAATCAGCAGCGCACTCTCGGATACTTCAACAGCGTCGGCGACGATCCCGGCTTCATTCCATATTTCTGGGCTGTGTTCAACGAAGCAAGTCCGCCAGTTCAGTATGGCGACTGGAGCTTTGACGGCTGGGGAACGTCTTCTTGGCGCGTTGAGCGTGATTCTGAGACATTGAACTTCCCGAACACCAGCCCCGCCCAGGGTCTGAGTGACTTCTTTGACATCGTCGATATCAGCATTCAAGGCGACTCGACGCAGTGGGACACCGGGAGAAACCTGCCGGGATTCACTGGTGACACAGATTGGTCGCTTGACCGTGGGGATGTTTTCAACGTCGGAGCCGGGTTGGATCCGATCGCCGCGGATTCCCTGGAAGAGAATGATAGTTTCGTCGGGGCGACGGACATGGATGTTGTTTCGGGAGCCGGATATTCAGTAAACAGCCTCGCCACGGGGAACATTCTGAGCCTGCATACAAAGGGCGACCGTGATTACTACCGGTTCATTGCTGGAGGAACCGGGGCCATTGATGTCAATCTGAATGTGACGGACGCTGCCGGGGATCAACTGGTCTTCATGCTGTACGAGGTGAATCCTGCCCTTGAATCCGAAGAACTTGCGGTGAATCGTGCGGCTAACGGATCCCCGATCTGGGTCGTCGCTAACCCTGGTGCGGCTACAGCAACGCTATCGGCGAACGTAACGGCTGGGAAAGAGTACTATATCGAAGTCTTCGGAACGGAGCGCGAGAACGTATTCCAGAGTGTCTTTGAAGCAGAAGGCTCTTTAGGGAAATCCTTCTACTACGGCACTGTCCGGACCTACGTTCTGTCCATCGATGCACCGGCATTCAGCGGCGGCGGAACTGGCGGCGGTGGTGGTGGTGGCGGCGGTGGTGGCGAAGGCGGCGGTGGTGGCGGCGGCGGTGGCGAGGGCGGCGGCGGTGGAGGCGGTGGCGGTGGCGGTTCGCTGCCGGGTGCACCGACGGCGGCGTTTGTTGCTGTGACCCCGGATCCGCGCAGTACGGCTATCGGGACAGTCACGCTCAACTTTAATGAAGATGTCTCGGGCGTTGACATCACCGACTTCCGTCTGACATTGGACGGAAACAACATTGTGCTGCCGGCGACTGGCATCCTGACACAGGTCAGCCCGGCGCGTTATACGCTGAATCTCGGCAACCTGACGGGCAACAACGGTGTATATGTTGTGACACTGTTGGCCGCAGGCTCGGGCATCAAGGATACCGACAACACAGTTCTGCCGTCAGGTGCCTCAGAGAGCTGGACTGTCTCAACCGTCGTAACAACATTCCTGGATACCCCCGACACAACGACGGGAGATGGAATATCACAGGACGTCAACGGAGCCTCATCGCTGCGATCGGCCGTGATGGAAAGCAATGCGCTGCCTGGCAGTGATACCGTCAGTTTGGGAGTGGGCACTTATTTGCTGACTCGCGACGGCGCGTATGAGGACTCGGCGTCGACGGGCGACCTTGACATCCGCAGCAATGTCACGATCCGCGGTATCGATGCCCGTTCGACAATTATCGACGCGGGTCAGCTGGACCGTGT
>JANNGQ010000423.1:0-6911 GCA_031403975.1 Planctomycetota bacterium | reverse complement strand
GATCGACTTGAGTGTGCCGCGCACTCCATTTGTCGTTGAACCTCAATTACGACTGGTCAGTTCTCATATACTCTCTGCTCAAGGGCAACACATATGAAGTTCAGTGCTGGATTATTCCTGTTGTTTCTTGCCTTCTGCGGTTGCTCCGGCAGCGGTGATCAGAAGACCGTTTACGAGGTGACTGGAAAGGTCACTCTGGCGGGCGGTCCGGTTCCGAAGGCAACCGTCATCTTCAGCCCGCTCGAAAATCAGCCAGTGGCAACAGGGATTACCGACAACAAAGGTGTCTATCGGTTGACAACGTATGATTCATTTGACGGGGCCGCGGCCGGGAAGTACGACGTACTCGTCTCAAAAAGTGCTGTACCTGCGGCCGGTGCGGAACCGGCCCATGACCCCACAGGATCGGCCACAGGGAATTCCGCTCCCGGGCATGATGCGGCAGCGGCAGAATCCGACGATGGTGTGACTCTGGACCCGAAGTACTCGAAGCCGGGAAACGGCCTGACCGCCGATGTTAAGACGGACGGAAACAATGTAATTGACCTCAAGCTTGAATAGCATCGCAAAGCGATTTGGGTGTGAGCCGGACGCAATGCAGGGTTGACCGTCAGTCATTTTCTGAAGGCAATTGCACGTGCGACGACGGCTCCAGATATTGATAGCCCTGGGCATTCTAAGTGGATGCCTGGGGCTTTTTTTTGTTTTGCGAAGAACGGAACTCGACGCACTACGGATGCTTGAACAGGCAAGGCGTGATTTGTCCAGAAGCCGGTTCGAAGCGGCGCAACACCTGGCCAGTCAGATCCCGTCCGACAGTCTGTCGTTCCGTGATGCGATGCTGGTCGCTGGAGAAGCGGCCACCAAACGCCAGCGACTGGAAGATGCGGTCAGATATTATCGATCCATTCCTGTTGATCGATCGGAAAAGTCACTCCTCGCGCAGTTCGCTCTGGCCAATGTCCTGATTTACACGGGAGACCTTTCTTCCGCATTTGGATCGTTCCAGTTTGTCCTTGAATCAGCGCCGCTGGACGTGGCGACGCACTCCCGCCTGGCGTTTCTGTACGCTGCAACAGCACGCCGCTGGGAGTGTCGGCCTCATCTGGAACTGGTACTCAAGAGCGGTGCGGCGACGGTGGATGAACTGGCCATGCTGGCAGATCTTGAGCGTGCTGTGGATGAAGCCGACTATCTTGAGAGATGCCGAACTGCGTATCCGAATGATCCGAATGTCCGACTGGGGCTGGCCTCGCTTGCGGCTCAGAATGGGCAGCCCGCCGTGGCGGTCGCAGATCTGGAGCGACTGGTCCGGGAGGAACCGGCATTGATGGCGGCTCAGGCACTTCTCGGGGAACTGCTTGCCAGTGAAAACAGCAGCCGCTTTGAGTTATGGCGGAACGCCTTGCCGGTTGACGCCGATCGCTGGCCGGATATCTGGTATGCCACCGGATTGCGAGCTCGTTTTCTTGGGAAACCAGAGATCGCGGCTCGCTGCTTCTGGGAAGTGCTGAGAATCTCCCCGATCCATCGACGAGCCAACTATCAGCTTGGTCGAGTCCTCACGGAACTACACCAACCTCGGGCCGAGGAGTTCTCTGAGCAGGCCCGGAACCTGTTCAGTCTGACGCAGTGGCTGCTGCACGCCACGCGGTCGGAGGGCGGGAATGAAGAGGTGATGCGGGAGATCGTTCAGATTCTTGATCGGATGGGACGGGTGTGGGAGACGTGTGCCTGGGCGCAGTTATCGAGTCAGCAGTTTCCCGACTCGGAATGGCCTTCGAGTGTGCTGCAGAGACTGGCACCACTGCTGAATGAGCAGCTTCCGATGGTGATCCCGGAAAAGAACCTGGCAATGACATGTGACTTTTCATCATTCCCCGAATTCCAGGAACTCCAGGCGACAGAAATCGCCGACCAGAACTCCAATCCGAGGCCTGCCGTCGATATTCGAATTGGCTTTCGCGAGGAATCGGCGATCGGGCTGAAGTTCGTTTATCAGAATGCGGCCGATGAATCGTCGAAGGGGGCCAGAATGCAGGAACAGACCGGCGGCGGAGTTGCCGTGGTCGATGTCGACCTGGATGGCTGGCCGGATCTGTATGTCGTCCAGGGTTCGCTATGGCCCTCCTCGAGTGATGTTCCCGTTCTGACAGACACCCTGATCGATTGCGTATATCGCAACAGGTTTGGTCACACGTTTCAGGACATCACCGCCCTGACGGGGATCACGGAACGAGGCTTTGGTCAAAGTTGCGCCGCTGGTGATCTCAATGAGGACGGATTTGAAGATCTGTATGTCGCCAACATCGGACAAAACTCGCTGCTGCTCAGCAATGGCGATGGTACGTTTGGCTCCCTCGTTTTGCCGGCAGTGTCGCCGGTTCACTGGACATCCAGTACGGCCATCGCCGACGTTGATTCTGATGGTCTGTCAGACCTTGTCGATGTGAATTATCTGACAGGACCGAGCGTGTTCTCACGGATTTGCAGCGGCCGCGCCTGCTCTCCGTCGGCGTTTGACGGGCTTGTGGACCAGGTTCACCTCAGCCGTGGCGACGGAACCTTCAATACGGTGTCGGCGTCGACGTCAGCAGCGGAATCCAAGGGACTGGGGCTCGTGATCTTTGGCAATGCTGAAAGCCCGCGTCCGGCAATCTTTGTATCCAATGACCAGACTCCCAAGTTCTTGTTGTCACTCTCAAACAATGGAGACGGTTCATGGAGTCTGGACGACTCTGCATTTCAGACAGGTCTCGCATACAGTGGTGACGGGCTGCTGACTGCGGCCATGGGGATTGCAGCCGATGATGTCGACAACAATGGACTGATCGATTTCTTCGTCACAAACTTTCAGGACGAGGCGAATACACTGTACCTGCAGTTGTCCGGAGGTCTGTTTCAGGACATGTCGCGTGCTGCTGGCCTGGACTCAGTGGGAGTCCCGTTTGTCGGCTGGGGAACTCAGTTTCTGGATGCAGATCTCGACGGCGATCTGGACCTCGTGGTGACCAATGGACATGTGGAAGACTACAGAGACGAAAACGGCGAGTACCACATGAGGCCGCAATTGCTTCGCAATCTGGGAGGGGCTCATTTCAAGGTGGTCATGGCCGATGAGGCGGGCGAGTTCTTCGCAAAGAAATTTCGTGGAAGAGGCCTGGCGAAGCTCGACTGGAATCGCGATGGGCGTATGGATTTCGCGGTTTCCAACATCGGAGATCCTGTATCACTGGTCACTAACACGACCATTCAGCCGGGACACTTTATCAATCTCAGGCTTCACGCCAGTTCCACATCCCGCAACGCTTTCTTTACGCGGGTCGAGGTCCGGACCGAGGAGTCCGTCTGGACACGACAACTGTGTGCAGGCGACGGATATCACGCAAGTAACGAACGATTGCTGCAGTTTGGACTTGGCGCGAACGCAGAGATCAGATCGGTTTGTGTATTCTGGCCGTCGGGGGCAACGACCGTCATCGAAAACCCGATGCCAGATGTGACGCTGGAACTGGTCGAAGGGCGATCGGCGGGCATTGTCTGGAAGGATTTGCAACCTGTTCGATTGACGGTCACGTCAACGATGCCGGCTCAGAAAAAGTGATGTGCGCCCAGGGTGACGTCCGGGACACTTCCCTCAGGAATGCAGGCTGGTTCACGTGGACGGACACCTGAAAATGGCCGTGAGTACCGGAATGAATCAGCCTGAGATGATGCGCAGATCGACGGCAATCCGATGGATCGCAGTGACGGTTCTGCTGGCCGCCGGAGGGGTCTTCGTGTATTCACTGACCGGCGAATCGGCGAACGAGCTCCTGCAGGAGGCTCGAAGAAAACTTCAGCGTGGTGAGTTTGAGGTTGCCGAACAACTGGCTCGACAGATTCTGCACGGTGATCCCGCAAATCCGGAAGCCCGTTGGATCGCAGGCCGGAGTGCCGCAGGTCTGAAACATTACGACCAGGCAGTGCATGATCTGAATTCCATTGCCGGCGACAGCCCTTTGGCCGTCGATGCTCAGGTGCTGGCTGCCGAATTACTGCACTGGAACCTCTGTCGGTTTGACGATGCAGAGAAATCGTATCGAACCGTTCTTCAGCGAGATGCCACGAATCTGAAGGCCAATGACGGATTGGCGCGTCTGCTGGCGGTTTGTGGCCGACGCAGCGAGTCGATGCCGTATATTCTGCAGCTTGTGCGGCAGCAGCATGCATCGGACCTGCTTCTGGTTCTTGCCCGGGAATCCGGAGCCATCAACGATGAACGTCTCCTCCGGCGAGCCCACTCCGCAGATCCGAAGTCGCCCGGTCCATTGCTGGGGCTGGCACGGCTCGCCGGCATGAGGCAGCAGACGGATGAAGCCGTCAAGCTTTGTCAGCAGGCGATTCAGCAGTCTCCGGAGATGCTCACTGCGCATGCCGAACTGGGTCTGTACCTGCTTCAGCTGAATCGATATGACGAATTGGATGAATGGAGACGGAAACTTCCGACCGGTGCATCATCGTCGGCAGACATACAGAAAGTGATTGGTCTTGATGAACTTCACCTGGGGCACTGCGACAAAGCGCTGGCGGCCTTTCTGACGGCCGCGAAAAATGCACCGGATTCCCGAGAAGTCTGTTATCAGATTTCGCAGCTGATGTTTGCTGCCGGAGATTTGAAAATGGCGGAGTTGTACATTGATCAGCTGGCGAAACTGCGGCGGCTTCAGGAGGCACAGGATCGAGTCCTCTTTTCAGATGTTGAACAAAACCCGGATTCTCTGAAGTCATTGATCGCCGCATACGAAGGTTGTAAACGGATGCTGGAAGCGTACGGCTGGGCTCAAATGGCTGCCGATCGATTTCCGCAGCACGCACTTCTTCAGCAACTGCAACACCGGCTGGAAGCAGAAACGGAAGCTCTGGATTTGGTGCTGATCCCTCGTGCCGCGAATCCAGTGTTTCAAATCTCCGCAAATCAATATGTCTTTCCGGAGAGTCCGGTGTCCGTCGCTGAAGACGTATCACCCTCGGATTCCGGTGAGATTCCTCCGTCAGAGTTTTCTTTTTCGGTAACGGCCGATGAGACCGGTTTGAACTTTCAGTATGACAATGGGGCCGGAGCGATATCATCAAAACGCATGTACGAGTTTACGGGAGGCGGAGTCGGAGCGGAGGATCTGGATCGGGACGGCTTTCCGGACCTGGTGTTTTCGCAGGGCGGCAACTGGGACAAGCGTGGCACTTCTGAGAATGTCACAGACGTGTTGTTCCGCAACGTACGCGGTCGGTGGTTTGAAGAGGTGACGAAAGCAGCCTCCTTCGGCGATACGGAATTTGGACAGGGCCTCGCCGTCGGAGACATCGATCAGGATGGATTTCCTGACATCCTGGTTGCCAGTGTTGGTTGCGTCAGCCTTTGGATAAATGCGGGCGACGGAACTTTTCTGGAGACGCGGCCGTGTCCACTGCAGCACATCTCGGATGATCATTGGATCACCAGCTGCGCTGTGGCCGATCTGAATCAGGATTCATTTCCGGACATCTACCTCGCCGGATACCTGTCGGGGCAGGATGTGTTCCATCGCGTTTGTCATGACTTCGACGCCCAACCGGAGATCTGTTCACCGACTCAGTTTCCCGCTGCAGCAGATGCCTTGCTTCTCAATGATGGTCAGGGGAGTTTTGGGGATGCATCAAGCAGTCTGCCCGAGTCATCTGCCGACGGAAAAGGACTGGGCGTACTGATCTTTGATCCTGCCGGAAACGGTCATCCGTCGATCTATGTCGCAAACGACACGACACCCAATTTCCTGCTGACAAGGGACGCCGACTCCGGGATGTGGAGTGACAGTGCCTTTTCGTCGGGTCTGGCCGTCAGCGGACAAGGAAAGGCCGAAGGCTCGATGGGAGTTGCGCTGGGTGATCCCAACCAGGATGGTGTCCTGGATCTTGTGGTGACGAACTTTCTTTACGAAGCCCACGCTTTCTATCGAGGCCTGGGGAATTCGCACTTTCGCGACGAACGGCTGTCGTCCGGGCTTCAGGAACTATCCACCTCCGTTCTGGGATTTGGGACACAGTTTCTGGATGCGAATCTGGACGGTGTACCGGAGCTGTTCGTGGCGAACGGACATGTGGATGACCTGACGCGAAACGGCGATCCGCATCAAATGCCGGCTCAGTTGTACACCTTTCAACGAGGCAGATTCCGATTGCTGAAACCGCAAGGTCCGGGATCGTATTTTCAGCGAAATCACCTGGGGCGGGCAGTGGCCAGAACTGACTGGAACGTTGACGGCAAACCCGATCTGGTCGTTGGGAATCTGCAGGAGCCTTCTGTTGTTCTGACCAATACAAGCAGTTCATCCGGGAATTCACTGCGTGTGCGACTGATCGCAGTCAGCGCCAATCGAGAAGCCGTCTGCTCGACCATTACCTGTCGTATCGGCTCTCACCTTCAGATACAACAGATGACAGCGGGAGATGGTTATCAGTGCAGTAATGACAAACAACTGCTGTTCGGCTGTGGTCCGGCTTTCGTCGTGGATGAGCTGCGCATCCGCTGGCCATCCGGAACGGAGCAGACGTTTTCCGATCTTTCCGTTTCTTCGGGGTGGGCGATCGTCGAAGGTCGATCGGCACCATTACTTGTTCCGCGATAACGGTCACGATCCAACAGTTGTCCGGGGGGGCTCACTGAGCGGCGGAAGAATTCCCGGCGATCGGGTAGTGCTGAAATTGCACGCAGCGGTTCGCAAGTGTTGTCATCAGCCGCTGGCTTTTTCCGCCGAGCTTTCAACCACGAAACACGTCATGAAGACGATTGGAAACAAGAACGGCAGGCTTGCAGGACTCATGACTGTACAGAGTTGCTCGCCTTTTCAGGTTTCACTTGTGCAACGCGGGGTGATCTTCATCCTGCTGCTGGG
>JANNGQ010000422.1:0-3977 GCA_031403975.1 Planctomycetota bacterium | reverse complement strand
GAAGGCTCGTCGCGCACAGCATTCTCCTGCAATTTCTTCGCGAAACGAAAACTGGTTTACTGCAAAGATCCATCAATCGGGAACTGGTTCGAAAAGGCGGACACGGTCGCCGCCAAAGACCGGGAAAGAGAATTGCTGACGTTCTCGACGTGGACAATTCATTCGCACCATCACGCTCAACAGCGACTCGAAATCAAAGGGGACATCGAACTTGCGTTCCAGGAAGTACTGTGTGCAGCGCACAGCGTAGCGCATACAGAAATTATCAGGCAGGGCCAGGTGTGGGAGGAGGACGCCATTTACAGAGCGATCAAGGGAGATCCGGAACTGTTTCAGGTCATCTATCGGGACGTACTGTCAAAACGCAGGAGTCGCAGGATTCTGGCGATTGCGATCGACGCGATCGATGGCTATCTGAATCAACACTATAAAGCCCATCTCAAGCCGCTGCTCAGCTTTCTGAAGAAGGAGAATCGAGTGGTGCCGCTGTCGGAAATCAGCGACCACTTTGCCTTCTCTGACGTTTATCCGTGGCATCTGGAATCGGCGTGCGAGTGGCTGGAGCGCAAAGGTCGGCTGGAGAAATTGTCCGCCCCTTTCAAACTGACACAGCGCAGTCCCGGTCAAGTTGAAGAACCGGCCTATTTCCTGAACAGGTAAGGCGATTCAGTCGAGATTCCTCGTGGGGCAGGCTTCCAGCCTGCCTGGATTTGACGAATCACGTGCATTTTTGAATCGGACCGGACCGGGCCGGCTGGAAGCCTGCCCCCACTTCCTGGGCGAACCAAACAGACGAATCACCCGCATGCGAACGACGATCGAAGTTCAAGGCGCTCGAGAGAACAATCTTCGGAACATCAGCGTGGAGATTCCCCGTGACAAACTGATTGTCGTCACAGGCATGAGCGGTTCCGGCAAGTCGTCGCTGGCGTTTGATACAGTCTATGCCGAAGGTCAGCGACGACTGCTGGCTTCGATGTCGACATTCGCAAAGCGGTTCGTCGGACAGCTGAAGAAACCGGATGTCGATTTTGTCAATGGTCTTTCGCCGGTTGTCTCGATCGATCAGAAAACGATCGGTTCCAACCCGCGATCGACCGTCGGCACAATGACTGACATCTGGGATTATCTGCGGATGCTGTTCGCGACCATGGGCACGCCGCACTGTCCGATGTGCGACGAGGCGCTTGCAATTCGATCACTCCATGGAATGACGGAACATCTCCTCTCATTGCCGAAGGGAACCGAAGTCGAAGTTCGGGCTCCCGTGTGCAAAGTTTACGGCGAGGATTACGAATATCTGTTCGAGCAGATTCGCGTCAACGGCTATCGGCGGGCAAGAATCAACGGTGAGCCGCGAGACCTTGGTGATCACATCGAACTCGACGCAGACGGAGAGCACTCAGTCGAAGCGGTGATCGATTCGTTTGTGGTCGGCCCCGGCATCGAACAGCAAGTTCTCACTTCGCTTGAGCACGGACTGCAGCTTGGCGATGGACTGCTGGGCTTTCACATCGTGAAACCGACCCGCCTCAATCCCCGGCTGAAGAAATTCTATGACGGCTTCGGCTGCACAGCGCATCACCTCGTGGCCGGCGAAATGCACCAGGGCCAGTTCACGTTTAACGATCCGGCCGGAGCGTGTCCTACATGCAGCGGCATCGGGACCGCGATGCGCGTACATCCTGCACTGCTTGTCCCCGATCCCGGCCGGCGCCTGAAGGACGGAGCGTTTGTCGAAGCCGCATTCAGCACCAGCCGGGAAAGCTGGGGCGGGCGGATTTTGCACAGTCTTTCCACCCACTACGGATTCAGCCTCGACACACGATTCGAAGATCTTGCGGCCGAACATGTGAACGTTCTGATGTACGGCACAAAAGGGGATCAATTCGAAGTCGTCCTGCCGCCGGGAGCAAAGCAGGGGCAACAGCATGTCGGAAAGAAGATCAAATTCATCGGAATCGTGAATCAGCTCGAACACTATTATCACCGGTATCGCAAACAGGGCACGTCCAACGCCGGCATGGACGAGTATCTCAAGAAAGTGATGGTCGAGTACGACTGCCCGGAATGCGGCGGCGCCCGGTTGAAGCGCGCCCGTCGTCTGGTCACCGTCAGCGACCGCAGTATCTACGAAGTCGGTCAGATGCATCTGGTCGAACTGCTCGGCTTTCTGACGACGATCAAACCCGCCGCCAGGCATCGCGCGGTGGCCGATACGATACTGAAAGAAGTGACGTCGCGGCTGGAGTTATTGATCGCGATCGGTCTCGACTATCTCAACCTGAACCGAGGATCATCAACACTCTCCGGGGGTGAGTCCCAGCGAATCCGTCTCTCGTCACAGATCGGGTCGGGCCTGATGGGAATGTTGTATGTACTCGACGAACCGAGTATCGGACTGCATCCCAAAGACAACGTCAAGATGATCGACACGCTGAAGCGGCTGCGCGATCTGGGTAATACGGTGATCGTCGTCGAACATGACATCGACACGATTCGGGCGTCCGATCACGTAATTGAACTCGGGCCTGGTCCCGGAGTGCACGGTGGAAAAATCGTTTTCGAAGGACCGCTGGAAAAGATTCTGAAAGACTCTCGGTCGCTCACCGGACAATATCTGAGCGGTAAACGGTCGATTCGTATTCCCGCGCGGCGCAGACCGGCAGGCGGCAAGGTTCTCACAGTCCATGGAGCCCGCCAGAACAATCTCAAGAACATCGACGTGGCGATTCCTCTGGGGCAGTTTGTCTGTGTGACCGGAGCCTCCGGGTCCGGAAAAAGTTCGCTGATTCATGGGATCGTACAGAAACAACTCTACTCGTTGCTGCACGACAGCCGTGTGATGGCCGGCGATCACGACGAACTCACCGGATACGAACAGATCAGCGACGTGATCAACATCGATCAATCACCGATCGGTCGGTCGTCCCGCTCCAATCCGGCGACGTACATCGGCATCTACGACGCAATCCGCACACTCTTTTCCGAGACCGTCGAGTCCCAGCGTCGGGGGTTCACGGCGTCGACGTTCAGCTTCAACGTCAAAGGCGGTCGCTGCGAAGAATGCGCGGGCGAAGGGGCGATCACGACCCAACTGTCGTTCATGCACGACGTCGAAGTGATGTGTCCCGCATGCAAAGGCGCGCGTTACGACAGAGACACGCTGGAGGTAAAATACCGGGGCCGGAGTATCGCCGACGTTCTCGAAATGTCGATCGAAGACAGCGTGGAGTTCTTCGCAGATCAACCGACCATTTCCCGTAAAATCACTGTCCTGAACGAACTCGGTCTGGGCTATCTCAAGCTGGGTCATCCCTCAACAATTCTCTCCGGCGGTGAAGCTCAACGGGTCAAACTCGCGGCAGAGCTGGGAAAACTGAAACGAGGAAAGCACAACCTGTATATCTTCGATGAACCGACCACCGGACTTCATTGTGCTGACATTGATCGACTTCTGGAGAGCCTGAACCGTCTGGTGGACAACGGTCATTCGGTGATCGTGATAGAGCACAATCTCGACGTCATCAAAACGGCCGACCACGTCATCGACCTCGGCCCGGAAGGCGGACTCAAAGGAGGCGAACTCATTGCCTGTGGCACTCCGGAGGAGATTGCCGCCTGCAGACAATCGCACACGGGCCGGTTCCTCGCGGAATACTTGTCGTAAGAGCACAAGCGACAAAACAATGCTGAAGGCGGGTCGATTTCCTCGCGAGCGAATGAGTCTGGCCAAGCCCCGTGCTGCGATCAACCGGCTGCTTGTCGATAATCCCGGATGACGACGACAAACGCGATCAGGTCGTAAATGGCATGGGCCGTGACGGGGATCAGCAGATTGGGTGTGGGATCCGCCGCCACGAGTGCCGTCAGGTAAATCCCCAGAAATGCTGCCAGCAATGCATAAACAGGCGTCACCGCATGAGCCAGTCCGAACAGCACGTTTGTGATCACGACAGCCAGCATCAGATTCCAGG
>JANNGQ010000421.1:0-2019 GCA_031403975.1 Planctomycetota bacterium | reverse complement strand
AAAACTGACGCTTCGGGTTGGTAAAGTGATTGCGATTGAGCGTTGCCGGCCGCTCCGCCGGCGGGAGCGGCTGGATAACAGTAGACGCCGCCACTCCGCGAACCACGCGGCGGCTCACAATTCTGTTCTCGCGGCGATCCCTGTCTCGCAGTGAGATTCCGGCATGAGATCGTGCTCCAGGCTTTTTCTCGCAGGCGAATCGCCTCAGCGCCAACGCTGGTTTGGTTTCCGCGTAGTAGAACCGTTGCCGGCCGGCGGGATTGCATCGTCTCGCGGTAAGCGGCAGGAAACAGCACGAGCCCGCCTCTTTCTGAAATCCCTGAATGATTCAGCTGGACCGACTGACGAAGCGTTTTGAAGGTTGTCCGCCTGCGGTGGATGAATTGTCATTGACGGTCACTGCGGGCGAGGTTTACGGACTGCTTGGAGCCAACGGGGCTGGCAAGACAACGACGCTCAGGATGCTGCTGGGACTGTGGGCACCCACCAGCGGCGATGCAACGATACTCGGCTGTCGTGTTTCGCAGGAGCCCGATCGGATCAAGAGCTACATCGGACTTGTCTCTGCCAGCGCGGGTCTTTATCAGTGGCTGACACCGCGTGAAGTGATGGCCTATTTCGGCATCGGCTATTCCATGCCGCAGTCGCGCATCGAGGAACGGATTCAGGAACTGTCGCGAATCATGGATCTCGGCAGATTCCTCGACCAGCGCTGTTCGACGCTCAGCACCGGGCAGAAGCAACGAGTCAATCTGGCTCGAGCTCTTGTGCATGATCCGCCGGTGGTGCTGCTGGATGAACCGACCAGAGGACTGGATGTGGTCGGCTCGAAAGTGGTCTTTGACTATGTCGCAAGGCTTCGGGACGAAGGCAAAGCGATCATCGTCTGTACGCACCAGCTTGATGAAGCCGAGCGGCTGTGCGACCGGTTCGGAGTACTCCATCGGGGGCGATTAAGGCACGAGGGGACTCTTGCAGAACTGCGGACTCAGACTGGTCAACCGGGTCTTGTCGAGATGTTTCTGGCTCTGCTGCGGGATGATGCAGGCTCTGAGGTGTCGACATGACGTCGGTGGCAGGACAGGAGATTCCGGCAGCAGCAACACGTCTGTGGACGCAGCAGTGGCAATTCACACTGAAGGAATTGCGGGAGACATTGCGCGACCGTCGCACAATCATCACGCTGTTGGCGATGCCGCTCCTGGTGTATCCACTGCTTGGACTGGGAATGCGGTTCCTGGCTGTGCAGCAGCTGGCGAAGACATCTCCGGAATATCGGATTGCCGTCGAAACCGAATTGGAAGCGGAATGGATGAGAAAGAATCTCCTCGCGGCGCAGCCATTGATGACGGCAGCATCGGTCGCTCCCGGTTCAAAGGATGCGTCGACTGAGGAAAATGTTGAGCCTCGCATGACGTACTTTGTTCCGCACGATCCGGCGACGTTTGATCTGCGTGAGTCTGTCATGGCTTCCGATGCGGACATCGGTGTGCGTGTTCGGAACGCCAGCACCACCGAGCACGCCGATTATCCCGTCACCATCGTCGAATTGTTTCAGCGCGAGGGCCATCTCAACGGATACAAGGCTGCTGACTATGTCGGCGAGCGTCTGCAGCGATTAGGAGTACAGGACGTGACTCTCCGGGCCAGAGTACGTGATCCGGCCTTTCAAATGACTCTGATTGAGCGCAGGGAGATTGTTCGTTCCGAAGGCCGGCCCTCGGCGATTCTTGGCCTCTTGCCACTCATTCTGCTGTTGATGACCGTCACCGGCGGAGTCTATCCGGCCATTGACCTGACCGCCGGTGAGCGCGAGCGCGATACGCTGGAAATCCTGATGGCGCTTCCGGTGCCGAAGTTTCGGCTGCTGTTCGCGAAGTCCCTCGCTGTGGTTTCCGTGACGCTGCTGACGGGACTTATGAATCTGTTGGCAATGACCGTCACAGTGTTTGCTCTGCAACTGGAATCGACACTGTTCGGCGAGACCGGACTGACAGCCGGTCTCGCACTGAGGCTGTG
>JANNGQ010000420.1:0-2220 GCA_031403975.1 Planctomycetota bacterium | reverse complement strand
AAAAAGAAATTGAAAGCTATGATGACGAGAGCAAATTGTGGGTGGGCGAAACGCTGACGAATTGAGATGCCGTTTACTGTTGACCAGCCGCTCCGCCGGCTGGGATTCCGCGATCAGTGTGACTATGACATGCAACGCTTCAGAACAGAATCCCCGCCGACGTAACGTCGGGACAACCGTAGCGACGGGACAACCGTAACGACGGGACAACAGCAGACAGCCGCTACCTGGCGGGCGGAAGCTCCTGATTCTGCGCGGCGAGGTATTCCATCAGGTCGATGAATTCTGAAGGAGCCATTGTCGAAGGGGCACCTTCGGGCATGCTGCTTTGCTTCTGAGTGACTCTTTCGTCGATGTCCGCCTTGGCAATTGTCCTGAGCGCTTTGCCGTCGTAGAGCTCGACTTCCGTGTCGTTCTCGGACACGAGCAGTCCGGCGATCGGTATTCCGTCTTTCGTCACGATCAGAGTCGACCGATACTTTTCGGCGACCTCCACGTTCGGGTCGACCACCGACTGAACGATCTTGACTTTGTTCATGCGTTTCGCGACCCCGGAGAGATTGGGTCCGTACTCGCGACCTTCGCCGTTGCCGACTCGGTGACAGGCCGTGCAGTTGCGGACAAAGATTTCGCGGCCGCGCGCCGTATCTCCCTTGAGGTCCGCCAGAGCTGTCATGGCCTTGTTGCGTTCTTCTTCCGATTTCGGCTGCTGTGACATCAGTGTCTGCAGAAACGGAACCGCTGTGGCCCCGGACTTTGAGGCCTCCATGACCATCGCAACCAATCCGGAGGCCCGAGAATTGACATTCGAGGATTTTCCGGCGGGGTCTTCAGTGAGTCCCGGGAGCTTTCCTGCAATGAACGCCGCACGCCAGACATTTTCATTAGCTCCCAGAGCGTGCTGAATCGTGTAGTCCGTCCAGTAATCTGCCGGGAACCGCGTCATGGCCAGCAATGAAGCCGCGGCGTCGATGTTGGCAAAGAAACTCAGTCCGCGGGCGGCTTCTGTCCGGACTCGCGGATGTTCGTCACTTGCCGCGCGTGCGAGAACAACCTGCGCGTCACTCAGTGAGTCCCGTTCGTCTGCGACAATGTGGACCGCCGCTTCACGGGCATTCGACGATTTGCACTGAAGTACTGCCGTCAGCAGGTTCGGGTCAATCTGATGGTGCGATTGCTGAAGCCAGAGTGCTTCTGTTCTCAGACGATCGAAATCAGGATCAGCGAATGTCAGCGACTTGACCCAGGCTGCAACGGCTGGCATGACTTCTTCCGTCGGTCGCCCATGCAGTTCACGACGTGCGCGATAACGAGTCCGCCATTCATATTCACGAAGTTGTTCCAGGATTTCGCGAACGGGTTTCCCGAACTGCGTCACCGGAGTGACCAGCGGTCGCCTGGGATAGACAAGTCGATAGATTCGGCCTCGAGTATGGTCGCGGCTGGGATCGCGCTGACTGTACTGCATGTGGCCGACCAGAGCATTCGCCCAGTCGCCGAACCAAAGAGCACCATCCGGGCCGATCTGCGGATCGGCGGGCCGAAAATGTTTGTCAGTCGACCGTATCAGGTCATCCGGAGTTCCATCCGCCAGCTTCAGTCGTTCGCCTGAAAAACCGCCACCATCATCATTGACAGTGAATCGCGGCATGCCGTTCATGTTGATCACACAGGCATAAGTGAACTGTCCCTGGACGTCTTCCGGAAAGTTCCGGCTGACGAGGAATTCGCTGCCAAGGGCCGGTCGCATGTTGTCGTTCTTGAAGATGAAGTTGAGTCCCGCTCGACCTCCGAACTGAGCACCCGACAGCGGCGTATCCCACGCCTGATTCGCGGTCGTCCCGTCGCCGACAACACCCTGTCCCCAGCCGTTAAAAACGTAACACCACATGTTGTACTGACCAGGCAGAGAAAACTGCCGGATCTTCATCGAACGCGGATCCATCACGTAGGCCCCGCCGGCGCCCTGACTGCGGTGCGGGCCCCAGGGAGTTTCGAGAGTTGTGCTGGTCGCGATGCCTTCCAGCATATGCAGCTTGCCGCCATGGCTCCATTCGAAAGCGCCACAGGTGTGATGTGTGTCGTCCGAAGCCCAGCCGTCCATGAGATGAACAATCAGGTCCGCCTTGTCATCTCCGTCGGTAACTTTCAGGAACAGCATCCGAGGCTGGTCGACCACCAGGACTCCGCCGTTCCAGAATTCAAAACCGGTCGGGCAAT
>JANNGQ010000419.1:0-4129 GCA_031403975.1 Planctomycetota bacterium | reverse complement strand
AGCGCAACCTGCAGATCAATCGGCCCCGACACAGTGGCCTGGAGCGCTCGCAGCAGATGCCGCCAGCCGATGGTCAGGTTGCTGGCCCCGAGCAGAATCACGGGTTGGCGCATAGAGGCGTGCACGTCTGGTGTGATCCTGGACAATCGTCTTCCACAGTCTGCGGCTCACTCCGGCTTCTTATTCGCCGCTTCGGCCTTCAGCTGTTCGAATACAGTCTTCACACTGTCCGAAGGAATCGCAAACGTCGGATATCGGTCGGCGCGGGCGATTACGATTCCCAGAGTCCGGCCCTCCAGGTCCAGCAGCGGGCCACCGACTTTTCTCGGATAGACGTCTGCATCGATCTGGATCGCCCGCGGGAAGCCGCCGGCATGAGTGCTCGCAAACTGACCCATAAACTCCGGATTGTTGTAAAGCGGCAGCAACGGGTTTTCATTCATGAATCTGGATGTCAGCACCAGTTCCATCGTCTTGATCGTGTCGCCCCGCATGTAACGCAGGGAGATCTTGTCGCCGGGGCTGAACTCCCCGATCCTCGCTTTCAGTTCTTCGCCGAGATGAACATCACGTCCGGCAATGGACATAACAATATCATCTTCTTTCAGACCGTTGCGATCCGCTGCGCCGCCCGGGATCACTCGCCTGATACGGACACCATTGGAGTCATCCTGCATCTCAATCCCCATGAAAGCCTTCTTCGCACCCTCCATCGAATGAGCCACGACGCTGATCACCGTCGGGAGCAGCGGATTGCCTTTGGAATCCTGCAGCAGGGCCAGCTGTCCGAGCCGCACGGCATCCATGTTCAGATCGACTGGCTCGAGGTCTTTGGCTTCGACTTTCAGCAGCATCAGATCGAATGCCTGATCAGATGCCAGTTCTTCCGCCGGGAAGCGTCGACCGTTCGGCAGGATCACTTCCGGGTCAATCGCACCGTCCATCTCGGATGACTTCGTCAGGATGTAGCCATCCCTGGTCATCACCGTACCGAGACACAGCAGTAAACCTCCGTCACGAATTGCGACGACACTGTTCTTGTGAGGGTCCGTGATGGGTGTGAATTGATTCATCACTTCCGCTGAACGTTTTTCGAACCTGCCGATCTGGCGCGATTCGCTCAACTGCTCCATGATTTCCTTTTCGCGTTCCAGGTCATGTTCCGACGTGCCTTCGTCCGGGTCGCGGTTTTCAACGTCATCCGGATGGCTGGTATCATCGCCGGTGACCAATGCGATCGTTTCAGGCTGTCCATTGCGACGGATGCCGACTTCAATCGACTGTTCTTCGTCGAGCAGATCCAGGGTCGTTCCCAGATCGAGCCGATCAGCGATGAGGTCCTCCTGAATCGTGACGAGGACATCGCCCCTTTTCAGTCCGGCCTTTTCCGCCGGCGTATTCGGCATGACTTTGCTGACCTCCGGGACGAAGTCCTTCCACTTCAGCTGGACACCGAAGAAGGCGGATTCGACGAGGTCGTTATCGCTGGCGCGTAAACGGCCCCAGCGTTCACCGGCAAGCATTCGATCCCAGCCGTCATGGAAACTGTCGATGGCCACATGACGGTTCTCAATGATCAGGCTGGTGATCATGCTGTGAATGCCGATGACTTTTCCGTCCATGTCAAACAGCGGGCCGCCAGAATCGCCAAGCAGAATGGCACAGTCGGAGACTACCGTGCGATTGCCTACGGAAAGTATCCGACCGATCCGGACCGGAGCTTCTCTGTCGGGTCGAAAGCCGCCCGGATGACCCAGAGCGAAGCACCATTCGCCGACGGTCGTCTCCGTAGTTCGCCCCATCTCAGCGAACGGAAACGCGGCACCGTCTTCCGGCGTCTCCGTCATCTTCAGGACAGCGGCATCCGCATCGCCGTTCTTCCCAAGCAATTTTGCAGAATACTGTCGTCCGTCCGGGAACGTGATCTGAATTTCCTGATCCGGAGCCCTGCCTCGTCGGCCAGGACGAAAGCCTCGAGTATGTTCCACGACATGCGATGCTGTCAGCACCAGACCGTCGGCACTGACCACAACACCACTTCCGACACCCATCCCGTCGGAAACACCCACGACTGCCCCGCGCACTTTTTCCAGGGCCTTAAACAATTGCTGTTGACGCTGCTCCAGAACCTCCGGGACTTCCGCGGCCACGGGAGAGGCGGCCACCGGAATCGCGGCCGAAAACCAGGCAAGCATCAGGCAGAATGGAACATGGATCAGCAGGCTCTTCATTGTCAACTCCGGCAGACAATCAACAGGAATCCGAATTTTAGACGTCCGAGAACTCAGGATTCCACAACCTCAACACTTTTCAGATGCCATTCGATCGCAAAACATGACACAAAAGCGACAGAATCGGGTCGATTCCCGATGTATTCGATCGCTTTCCTCCCGTATCCGGCGTGTGCAGCGATGACCAGAACGCCCTGTCCCCCGTGGAACTCTCTCGTTTTCATCGACCGGTCGACATGGCCCGGAACAGCGAGTGCAGCCTCATAACGTTGTTTTCGAGCAGCTGAAGTCGTCAGACTTCAGGTTTTCCGAACTTCCGCGAGGCCGACCATTGTCTCCGCCGACTGTAATCGTCGTCCATCCCCGTGAACGCCGCAGCAAGTGTTCTGTCGAACCGCTGCGCCAGCGCGATGAATTTGTCTTTTGCACATTTCCAGATGCTGTTCCGATCGAACTGAACAACTATGTCCGGCTCGGCATCGGAGGTCGCCTGCTGTCAGCGGATGATGTCGATCGCGGACTGCTGTTGCTGGACGGAACTTGGCGGCTGGCAGCAAGGATGGAGCCGTTTTATGAGCATGTCGAAGTCCGTTCGCTGCCGCTGATTCGGACGGCGTATCCTCGCAAATCCGAAGTCTTCGCGGACCCCGCTGAAGGACTTGCCACAATTGAAGCTCTGTACGCTGCCCGACGGATTCTGGGAAGGCAAACGACCGGATTGCTGGATCACTATCACTGGAAACAGGAATTCCTGAAGCGAAACGGATGGGAGGGCGACTGAACCTGGAACGGCCGTTTCAACCGAGTTCGACTGTCCTGCGTTCGACCTCCACGGCCTCTGGGACTGTCGGTCTTATCGTGGGGCTGGCTTCCAGCCGGCCTCGTTGATTCAAAACCACATACGTTTTTTGAAAGTCCAGGCAGGCTGGTAGCCTGCCCCACAAGGAATCGCGACGAATCCGACAGTCCCCTCGTGTCGTTGGTATCTACAAAACTCGCGAATCAGCAATTCGTTCAGTCTTTGTGTTTCGCGTTTTTCGGGCCAAAGGCCCATTCATTCCAATAGCCTGCGCCCATCAGCATTCATCAGCGGTTTCAAACCGCTGATAAACGCTGATGGACGCTGATGTATCGCAGTAGAACTCGGCAGTCGGGGCCTGTGAGAGGACATTCATGGACGTC
The DNA here is from genome assembly GCA_031403975.1 of Planctomycetota bacterium. GTDB lineage: Bacteria > Planctomycetota > Planctomycetia > Planctomycetales > Planctomycetaceae > SXXK01. The sequence continues at coordinate 716 of JANNGQ010000419.1, read as the reverse complement.
AGTTGTGTAGATACGAATGGCCTGGGCCAGGCGGAGCGTCGGCCCAGGTAAACGGTTTCTCAATCGATACTCAGGTCAAACGCGATGACAGTTCACTCCGGGACTATTTGATCGACCGGATTGACACTGATGCGTGGCTGTGGAATTCTGCGACAGAATTCCTCGTCGAAGGTCGTAGTAGTCGTGAAATGTCGAGTGACGCGGAGGTCGGTTGTCCTGAAAGGCCGGCTCGACCACATAGAATCAGAATGGTGCCTCATGTTGCGCTGCTTCGTTTTTCTTGCTCTGTCGTGCGTCGCGTCAAGTGTCGTCGCCGATGAACCGGCGGAGTATTCCGTCGGTGTGGCTGTGGTCGACATCACTCCCGACTATCCGATCCGGCTGAACGGATTCGGAGGACGGCTCCAGGAATCGACGGGAGTGCGACAGCATATTTATGTCAAGGCTCTGGCCATCAGCACGTCGGACGATGACGCCGTCGTGGTGATCACCGCCGACACGCTCGGCATTCCCGATATCATGACGGAACGGCTGGCGGCTAAGTTGAAAGCCAGAGTCGGAATTGATCGAAGCCGCCTGGCGATCGCTGCATCCCACACGCATACAGGCCCCATGATCAGGGACTGCGCGAATACGCTGTACGGGCAACCCATTCCGGCGCGATGGCCGGGACCACCTCAGGCGCGACGAGGCGAGGCTGGCGGCCGGCAAGGGTG
>JANNGQ010000418.1:0-2304 GCA_031403975.1 Planctomycetota bacterium | reverse complement strand
CTATCTGTGCCGGTGAGTCCGGCATCGGTCGAATCACGAAATTCGATCCTGCGGCGTATGATGCCCAAATCGCCGGTGAAGTGAAAGATTTCGACCCGGCCCAGTTCATCGAAAAAAAAGAAATCAAAAAAATGGATACGTTCATCCATTATGCCGTGGGCGCTGCCCAGCTGGCGATGGATGATGCGGGGTTTACCGTGGCGCCGGAAGAGGCCACGAAAGTCGGTGTGTATATCGGGTCGGGCATCGGAGGGCTTGGCTCGATCGAGCACTACCACAAGATTCTGCAGGAAAAAGGCCCCGGGCGCGTCTCGCCATTTTTCATTCCGATGACCATCATTAACCTGGCCTCAGGGCAGGTGGCGATTAGACTGGGCGCCAAGGGGCCAAACTCCTGTGCAGTGACGGCTTGTGCGACGGGCAATCACTGTATCGGCGACGCGTACCGGCTGATTCAGGCGGGCGATGCCGATGTCATGATTGCGGGCGGGGCGGAAGCCGCCATTACGCCGTTGGGCGTTGCGGGCTTTGCGGCGTCGAAAGCCTTGTCGTTTCGCAACGCTGACCCGACGAAAGCGAGCCGACCGTTCGACAAGGACCGCGATGGGTTCGTGCTCGGCGAAGGCGCTGGAGTCGTGGTCTTGGAGGAACTGGAGCATGCGCGCCGACGTGGCGTTCGGATCTATGCCGAATTGATCGGTTATGACATGAACAGCGACGCCTACCATATTACGGCTCCGTCTGAAGAGTCCTATCCAGGCGACGGGGTAGTACTATGGGACGTTGAGAATGGCACAAGACTCACGTCATTCTTTCATGATACCCCTCATCTGGGAGTCTGCTTCGGTTCGACCGGCGAACTGTTGCTGACATATGACTCCTGGTCTCGACACATGTTGCTGTGGAACGTCAGCAGCGGCGAAGTCGAGCTGTCGAAGACAGATATTGCATTGACCGGAATGTCGCCGGACACAGCAGGTGGCTTTCGCATGCTGCAGTACGTCGGGGACTCCCAGCTCGCAACCGTCGCGATCGATCACTCGCGAACTTACCACACGCTGCCGCTGATCCATACGCATTCGCCGATCGCGTCGTCGTTCGATCTGGCGTACAGCGCGGATGGGCGGCTGCTGGCAGCGGCAATCGGCGGGAATGTGCAGGTCTTCGATGCTGTGAATCTGTTTCCGCTGAATCATCTGGAACTGGGTGACGGCTACATTCGTTTCGACGGGCACACGTCGCTGCTGACGCTGAATGAACTGGGACTGAATCGCTGGCGAGCCGCGGAACCCATCAGGAATCAGACGAACGGAGATGCGATCAAGGCTCACAACATGACGTTTGGACCGCCCGAATTCGTCGGCAATGCATCGGCGGACAGCTTTTTCGACATCAGCCAGAATGGCAAACACATTGCTGTCCCCAATGGCAATGGCGCTTTGGTCTGGTCGGTCAACAGCCCGGATGGACCCAAATCGATCGGACCTCATCGCGATGTCCGAAGTGTGTCCATCAGCGCCGACGGCCGCAGGCTGGCCACCGGAGGATGGGAAGGAGGCAAGGCATGCATTTGGGATATCGACTCCGGTAAGCTCATTCACACGGTTGATGAAACCAACGGCTGTAGAGTGCAGTTCAGTTTCGATGGGAAATGGCTGGTCGTGAATTCAGCAGATGTCACAGTCTGGAATTCTGACACATGGAAAGTGACTGCAACACTTGATGTGCCAGGTGACATACTCAGTGGCGTAAATGTTTGCTTCTCACCCGACAGCCGCATGTTAGCCGTATCAGATTCGAACGCGCGCATTCACTTGTTCAATCCCGTCGACGGGAGCGAAATCGCCGCGATGACGGATCCCAATCAACACATCGTTACCTGCATGGCCTTTCACCCGAAAGGGAACCAACTCGGCGTGATTTCCCGCACGACAGGTGGTGTGGTTCATGTTTGGGATTTGGCCGAGATTCGCAAAGAACTCAGTCAGCGGGATTTGGACTGGTCATCCGATGAATCCGCGAAAACGCAGGTTGCCGGGGAGTTGAAACCAATCGGCGTCGTCCGATTTGTCGCCGATGAGCGGTTTGCTCAACTGGAAGCGGTGGAACAAATCCGACGAGCCCGATCAGCGGCCGAAAAGTATAACCTCGGCTCTGCTCGTGTCGCGATTGCGCGGGCAATCGAGCTGCAGCCGCAAGATGCACTTTCCTGCAACAACCTCTCCTGGCTGCTGACGACAGGACCGCTCCCGCTGCGTGATTCGGTGTCCGCGCTGACGTTTGCACGACGGGCGATGCAGGACG
>JANNGQ010000417.1:0-3819 GCA_031403975.1 Planctomycetota bacterium | reverse complement strand
AGGAGAAATCAACGGCGAGTCGCAGGCAGAAATCGGCTACCTGTTAGAAGCATCCCTCAAGGCCGCCAGCGAACGAAAACTGTCTCTTCCGTCGACACTCTCCGCCATCGAACTCGCAGCGTCGCTGGAGGACGACAAAGCCATTGAGAGAGCGAAGCTATTGTTCTATCAGACTGTCGATGAACCAATTCAGCTCCGTCTGCTGCACGCGGTCATCAGTGGCGGAGATGCTTCAGCACTGTCTATGAGTGAATCACTGCTGGCCGACAATATCTCGGTTGATACCCGGCGAAAGGCCGTGCAGGCGGTCGGTCGTCTCGGCAGTGAATCCGCTACGACCATGATACTTCGGTATCTCCCGACGCTTCCCGCCGATGTGCAGCCCGCGGCGATTGAAGCTCTCACCGATCGTGAAGACTCGGCCATCGAACTGCTGAATTTCGTTCGGGACGGCAAGCTGCCGGTAAACCTGATCAATGCGAATCAGGCTACCAAGATGCTCAGCCTGAAAAGCAAACCGCTGGCGGAACTTGTGGCCAAACACTGGGGTGTCGTCCGTACCGAACGCGACCCGGCTCGCATTGAACTCATCAGCAGGATGCGGAACGAACTGAGAATCAGCCACGGCGATCCAACCGCCGGGCGAGCCGTCTACAAACGTGTCTGCGGACAATGCCACAAGATCTACGGCGAAGGCGCAGAAGTCGGCCCGGATATTACTCGCAACGGCCGCGCGTCGTTTGAGCAACTGCTGTCGAACGTGTTCGATCCCAGCCTCGTCATCGGAGCGTCTTATCAGGGATTAACGGTCGTGACGAAGGACGGACGAGTCATCTCAGGACTGCCGGCGGAAGACAGCCCTCAGCGAGTGGTGCTGAAAGTCCAGGGCGACAAACAGGAAATCATCGCTCGCAGTGACATAGACGAAGCCCTGCCGAGCAAACTCTCGCTGATGCCCGAGGGACTGGAAAAACAGTTGCAGCCTCAGGAAATGCACGACCTCTTCGCGTTCATCTCACTCGACAAGCCGCCGGAGGATGCCGAAGCGAGGCTGCTCGTCGGTTCGCGGATTACGCCTGCAGAATCCGACGATGCAGCCGAGTTTCCAGCCCTGATTGAACAACTGCTGCCAGGCTATACGACAGCAAAGTCGGGCGACGGCGGAATCACGGTACTTGCCGATCATCACGGCCGCCCTGCCCTGCGGACTCATCCTGTGTCGCGATCCGAACCGTGCCGGCTGTCATCATCCACAACGCTGCCTGCCGCCGCCAAAGTCACGCTCCGCCTGAGCGTCGCGCCTCACGAAAACGGCGACTGGCAGCTGACCGTCAAAGTCAACGGCCAGATCCGCCATCAGTCGATCGTCAAACGCGAAGGCAATGATGTTGCCTGGAAGGACATCATCATCGATCTCACTGACCTCGCCGGAAATCCTGTCACCATCGAACTCCTCAACAAATCCAACGACTGGAGCAACGAATTCGCCTATTGGAACGCCGCCGAAATCGTGGCGGAGTAACTTGCCGGCGCTGCGGAGAGCAGCTTCGGCTGGAAGCCAAAGCCACGGAACTCGCCGAAATTGTGACGGAGTAACTTGCCGGCACTGCGTGAGCGGTCCAGCAGCCTGATCCAGGAGCGTGAAACACAGCTCGTCATGAACAAAAGTGCGAGTCGATTTTGTGAGGCATTGTGGCCGGCCGAAAGTCCGGCGGTCAGGGAGGTCCGGCCAGCGCGTCCGGCGGCGCGAGATATCTACCACACCTTCCACCACGCGCGCTGCCCGGTACCGGCTGCGGCGGTGCGTTGGGTGTTTCGGTCGCCGGACTGCAGCACGACGTTTTCGGGCAACAGGACACAGCTGAGTTCACCGGTGAGTCCGCCGCTCGTGTCGGTGGCGATCTGGCCGTTGCCGAAGGTGACTTTGGGCACAGGGACATGACCGACCACAACGGTCACAGGTGAATCCATTGGAGGGCCCTGAACGATGAAATCCTTCGAATACAGCCAGGGTGGGTGGCTGAGAGTAAAATCGCGTTCCCGGAGAATGCGGACCTGAGTTTCGAACGGCATGTTGCGGTCCAGTCCCGCATGGACGAACAGGTAATCGCGGTGCTCGATGCTCCACGGAAGATCAGACATCAGTCTTGCATGCTCTTCCGGCAGCGCGCTGCGGAGTGCGTCGAGGTCTCTATTCGGGACGCCGTACGATCTAAACGTCGTGTGTGAGTCGTAGTGATGCAGCCAAGGTCCGGAGAAATCAATGTAATCCGGCGTTTCAATCAGCTTCAGCGAACCGACCATTGCCAGTTCATGATTGCCGCAGAGCCAGGTGACTTTGTCATGCTGCTGCGCCAGTTCGCAGTAGAGCTTGACGGTCCCCGCCGGGTCGGGACCTCGGTCAACCAGATCGCCGATAAAGACAATCCAGCGGCGATGAATGTCCGGCAGGCCAGCGAGTTGCGCAATGATCTGCCGCAGCTTGTCGGTCTGTCCGTGGACATCTCCGATCACGGCAACCGGGCCGTCAATGCGTTGGGGAACCGAGGGCATAGAGTCAGTCGATTGAGCTCTGGAGGACGCGGAGGGAAGCCATCGGCTGGCGAGGACTCTGGTGACTCTCAGATGCTATCCGACATCGACCCGGTTTTCAGCCGCGATGCCCGGAAGTCCTGAAAGTGATCAGATGCGGTGCCTGGGGGGAGAAGCCCGGCTTTTTGAAAAAGCCGGGCTTCTGACTTACGACTGTCGAATCCACTTTTCAAGCCAAACCCGGGGGATTCCGATGTGGCGGATTTCCACAACACCCGTGTATTCAGCGGCCGCGGGATTCAGAAAACCGTGTTTCATCGCGACAAATGTGACGGTCTTGTAAGCCCGCACTGCCACACCGCAGGGTAAACCCAGGTTGCAATCGAGCCCCGACGGGACATCGACCGCAATAACTGAAGCTGCCGACACGTTGATGGCCTTGATGATCCCGGCAAACGGGTCTTCCACGATGCCTCGCACACCGGTGCCCAGAAGTGCGTCGATGATCAGGTCTTGCTTCCCGATTAACTGCAGTCTGCTGGTGACTTCGTCGGTTTCCAATTCTTCGACGGAAAGGCCAGCCTTCATCAGGAAGCCGAGATTCGCTGCCGCATCCGCCGAAAGTGTTTTCCCGCCGCGAATCAGAATGACCTCGGCATCGATTCCGGAAGCTGCCAGCAATCGAGCGACCGCAAGTCCATCGCCGCCATTGTTTCCCGGTCCACAGAGAATCGTGACGGACTTCCAGGGACTATCAGCGATCACCACACTGCAAACGCCTCGCGCCGCGTTTTCCATCAGCAGCAGACTCGGAATGCCAAGCGCGGCGACGGCGTCTATATCGACCCGGCGAATCTGGTTGCGGGAGAGTGATCGCATAATGAATGGTTCGGTGAGTCCGATTGAGTGTTGATGAACGGCATCTTAGACTTCTTTCGCCCTGAACGCCGTATCTGTTGATTCCGAGCCGTCGGAGAAACGGATTCCGGACCGGACGACTGGAATCCGCAGGGAACATGCGGACAATCCGTGGGTCCGCGCCGTGCATGACTCAACCGACGATGTTTCGCGTCCATTCCACTGCCTGTCGGGGACGCAGACTAAGAGATCATTCGATTGCTGGACAGTTACAACGACCGCTGGGCATTGATTACAGGTGCATCGTCTGGCATCGGTGCTGAGTTTGCGTCCCAGCTTGCCGGTCGGGGTATGCATCTTATCCTTGCAGCACGCCGCAAGGAAAAAATGAGTGAACTGGCGACGAGCCTGAATACTCGCCACGGCACG
>JANNGQ010000416.1:0-14907 GCA_031403975.1 Planctomycetota bacterium | reverse complement strand
GCCCGGCCGCCAAAGCGTTCATCGCCGCTAATGCTAAGATGCACAAAGACATGACGATGACGTTCACTGGCGACGCGGTGAGCCACCGGAGTACGGAAAACACAGCGATTCAGGCCTGAAGGGCCGACACAAGCCCCAGTGTGCCGGCCCTTCAGGCCTTGGGTTTGTGATTCTCGTATACCGGTGGCTTACGCCACCGGCATGGGATTTATCGGCCCTCCGGGCCTGAAACGCGCAACTTCAAAACTGACGCTTCGGGTTGGTGGTCCGACGGCATGACGGCTTACCGTGATTCAGAAATCAGGTTTGCCTGCACGAAGGCCTCGTTGATCGTCACTCCCAGGCCCGGACCATCCGGCACTGTGATCCGCCCATTGACGGCCTGAATTTTTTCGTGCGTCAGTTCGTGCCGCAGCGGAGAGTCATCGACGCAGTCTTCAAACAGAAACGCATCGCGGCAGGTACTGAGCCAATGCAGACTGGCTGCCGCCGTTAAAGGACTCGTGTAGCAGTGATTGCACAAACGAGCGCCGATTTCTTCGACTCGGCTGCGGATGTATGCCGCTTCCGTGAATCCATTCCGTGACAAGTCGACCTGATAGACATCCAGTGCCTGGCGGTCGATGAACGGTCGGAAGGATTCGCGACCGCATTCACCTTCTCCGGACGCGATGGGGACGGGCGAACGTCCTCTCAACCAGACGTAGCCATCCACATCGTCCTCTCGGAGCGGTTCCTCCAGCCAGCCAATATTGTAGTCTTTGAACTTTTCTGCTCTCTGGAGCGCCGTGCGAGCGTCCCAGATACAGCCTGCATCAATCAGAAGCATGGCGTCATCGCCCACACCTCGTCGTGCGCCGCGTACAAGGTCCAGATCGACGGCTTCGCTTTCTCCCATCGGTTCCCAGCCGAACTTCACGGCCTGATACCCTGCGTCAACCCAGCGCCGCCCGATGTCGCTTGTTTCTGAGCCGTCGCGACCGAACAGGATCGAGGCATACGCCTTAAAGGAGGAATGCAGCTTACCTCCGAGCAGTCGATGAATCGGCTGCTGAAAGAATTTGCCTTTCAGATCCCACAACGCCATATCGACAGCGGCCATCGCCGTGATGCCGACTCCCGTCCGTCCGAAATACATCGTGCGGCGATACATCTTCTGCCAAAGTCGTTCCGATTCCAGAGAGTTCTCGCCGATCAGCAGCTGCCTCAGCCCACAGGCGATATTGTGGCTGAACGGGGCGTCGATGATGGCCTTGACGACTTCCGGAGACGAGTCTGCTTCGCCGACACCTTCCAGCCCGTTTTCCGTCCGGATCCGGACGATTACGGAATCCTGGCTGCTTGCCGTTTTGGCCTGCACGGATTTGACTCGAATGATCTGACAGATGACCTCGGTGATTTTCATTGTGGAGCTTATCGTTCTGCTGAGTCTGAAAAACAAACCCGACGCGTCAGCGAGGGCCCCGGCGCCGGTGTGTGGAGCCGGGTAATTCCCTCTCTGACGCTTCGGGTTTCTATGAAGTGGATCAATCCAGCACAGCAATCGCATCAATTTCAATGTGAATGCAGTCCATCGGAAAGCTCACGCCGACCAATGTGTTGACCGGGTAATCATCGCCGAAGAAGTGATGATAGATCTCGATCTGCTCGCCTTCAAACGGGTGCCATTTGCTCGGGTCCGCGACAAACATCGTCAGCTTCACGATGTCCGCGGGTTCACCGCCTTCCGCCTTCACCATTCTTGTGATGCGATCCAGCACGACTCGAAGTTGTTCCATCGGGCTGCCGTTCTGCGCTGGCGAGCCATTCGCAGTGCATCCTGAAATGAACAGCATGTTCCCTGCCCGAACTCCGCGACTGTAATGTGGCCCCGAGGGATAAATGTCCTCAAACACGATTCGACGCTTTTTCATGTCCCTTACCGCCCAGGATTCTCAAACATGTACAACCCGGACTTGCCCGGACAAACGAGATCGATGTCTCCGTCTGTGTCGATATCGATTGCCGCCATCTGCAGGCCTGTACCGGCGCTGCCGCGTGGGAAGTCTTTCAGTGCCCATCGATCCTTAGCGTCTTTCGGCGCATTAACCGCCGGGTCACCGTGGAAGATCGTGTGCTTCACCCACTTCGATGCGGAATGATCAAAATGGTAGTAGAAGACCACTGGAGCAGCCGTGTCGCCGGGTTCTGTTTCGTGAGCGTAGACCCGTTTGCCAGTGATCAGTTCTGGATCGCCGTCGCCATCAAGGTTTGCGAACACCAGTGTGTGAACCTGCGAGAACGTGTCATCGATGTCCAGTTTTGTCCAGGTCCGCTTTCCGTCGGCGGCTCTGGATTGTTTCAGCCAGTGCAGACCGAATCCGTGGCCCATTCCCCAGATGATATCGGTGAGTTGATCACCATCGACATCGCGACCGTGGATGAAGATCCCAGCGGCACCCAGTTCGAATTCTGAGTGAAACGTCCACTTGTCCGAAGCCGTTTCCGCGGGCTGCTCATACCAGCCCTTCGGCGTCGTGATATCAATCCGGCCGTCACTGTTGATGTCGCCGACTCCAACGCCGTGACCGGCTCCTTCACCGCCCAGATCATGCTTCTTCCAGAGCACTTCAGGCTTCTGCTGTGTCAATTCATACCACACCACGACATTGCCGGGGTTTGGCAGGAAGTCAAGATTTCCGTCACCGTTGATGTCAACAAGTTCGCCGGTCTCCATGTTGCCAGGTGTATCGATCTCGTGCTCAGTCCATGGTCTCGTCGCATCGCCACCCGGATTCTCCACCCAGCCGACTCGCTTACCGAAATAGTTGCACGTCACAATATCGGCTCGACCATCGCCGTTCACATCCAGCGGGGAATCAGCAAAATCTTCATAATAATGCGGATTCGGACCACTCGCCGGAACCTCACGCACCTTGTGCCGAGTCCAGGCGGGAGCTTCGTACCAGGAATCGCCGCAGAAGATGTCCGTCTTTCCGTCGGCATTGAAGTCCGCGGCTCCGCAGGCTTCGTAGGGCGACTGATCGTTGATGGTATGCATCTTCCAGCGAACGACTGCAGACTTCTCCTGGGAAAGGGCCGTTGAGCACGACACGATCGAGCAACATAGGGCCAGACCGGACAGACATCGAACAGCAGGCTGACGTAGACATCGAAGTGACATGGTAGAATTCCTATATCGGGGGAGTCAGGCCAACCAGCGTTCGACCTTCACGCCTGGTATGGCTTCCAGATCCGTATCTGTTGTGATGATCACTGAATCCTTCAATGTCATCGCAATGGCGGCCACCATGATATCAACAACCTGCATTGGTCGGCCTCGACGTTTCAGGTCTGCGGCGAGGCGTCCGTAGAAAAATGCAGCGGCGAGGTCGAACGGCCAGATCCGGAGTGCTGTCAGATTTCGCTGCAGGATGTGCAGATTCCGTTCGCGGCTGGCGCTATTTTCAATCCCATAGACAAGTTCCGCGACGACTGGAATACAAGTACCGATTCGATGGCCGTCGCGAACCGCCGTTTGGAGATGATCAAACACGTCGCCGCGTCGATTCATGAAAGCTCCGACAATGCCGCTGTCCAGCAGGAGCTTTTTCATTCCCAGATCTGCCTCAGATGTTCGCCGTGAAGTTCAAAGTGGTCCTGTTCCCAACCTTTGTCGGCTCGACCTCTGGACTCACATGCCTCGATTTCTTCCGCGGTCAATATGAATGGCTGAACCTGATCCATCGCGGCGAGGGTCTGAGCAATCTCCTCCTCCGTCGGCGGCAACTCCTCGGCGTTCCCTCCGATTGGCTCGATCCACACTCGTACGTCTGTGCCGTCGGGAAAGTTGACACGTTCAACGGTTTCGAGCCGGCCATTTCGGACGACTGCGGTAATGGCGTTCATGATGCACCGTCCGTTCAGGCCCCCCGGCCCCATCCTTCAAGCCGTCGGATTCTTCGAGGAATTACCGGAAAACAGTGTGGTACCGATCAACAAATGGAATTTCGATTCTCAGTCGCGCCGGACCAAATGTCAATCGTAATGGTTCGCGGCACCGGATCACAGTGGTAGCTGGCACAACCCTGACGTTCGTTCAACTTGCCCTCAGCTCAGGACATCCGTCACCACTGTCCCGTGAACGTCGGTCAGGCGGAAGTCGCGGCCTGCGTAGCGGTAGGTCAGACGTTCGTGATCCAGTCCCAGAAGATGCAGGATTGTCGCGTGCAGGTCATGGATGTGGACTTTATTGTCGACTGCGTAATAGCCGTAATCGTCGGTCGCTCCGTAGCGCATTCCGCCTTTGACGCCGCCGCCGGCAAGCCACATCGTGAAGCCCTCCTGGTTATGGTCGCGTCCGCTGCCTTCCGCGGTCGGTGTGCGGCCGAATTCGCCGCCCCACCAGATCAACGTGTCTTCGAGCAGCCCGCGGCCTTTGAGATCAGACAGCAGGCCGGCGATCGGGAGATCCACCTCGAGGGCGTTTTTCTCGTGGCCAGGTTTGAGGTCCGAGTGCTGGTCCCATTGCACTTTGTCGTCGTTATGCGTGACCTGAATGAACCGCACACCGGCCTCGGCGAATCGCCGCGCCATCAGACACATGCGCCCGAAGTTTGCGGTTACCGGGTTGTCCAGTCCGTACAACGTCTGAGTGGCCTCGGTTTCGCCCGACAGATCCTCGACCTTCGGAAGCTCCGACTGCATCCGAAACGCCAGTTCGAACGAACTGATACGGGCCTCGAGCGAAGCTTCAGGGCCGGTCTGCGACTGATGCTGGTGATTCATCTCAGCGAGCCGGCGAAGCTGCAGTCCCTGAACCTCCCGCGACCAGCGCGGATTGCGGATGTACTTCACCTGTGCTTTGTTCGACGGCACGCTGGCATTTCCGAACGGTGTCCCCTGATACACGGCTGGCAGAAAGGCCGAACTCCAGTTGTTGATGCCGCCGAATGCCAATGTGGGGCAGATCGTTACGAAAGCGGGCAGGTTCTGGTTCTCTGTCCCCAGCCCGTAGCTGACCCAGGAGCCGATGCTCGGACGAACGAAGTTGTCACTGCCCGAATGGATTTTCATCACGGCTCCGCCGTGTGCGGGATTGGTGCCATGCATCGAGTGGATCATGCACAGATCGTCGACTCGCCGGGCAAGATGCGGAAACAGATCGCTGACCCACAGTCCGCTGTCTCCGTACTGCCGGAATCTCCAGGGCGACTTCATCAGGTTGGCTGTCGCATTGAACTGAACTCGCGGCTTGTCGAATGGCAACGGTTTCCCGTCGTCCCGCGTCAACAGCGGCTTGGGATCAAACGTGTCGACCTGCGACGGCCCGCCGCTCATGAACAGGAAGATGATCCGCTTTGCGCATGCAGGGAAATGAGGCCGGGCAGGGGTGAGCGGATTTGATAATTCGGTTGCGAGACTTTCATTTCCCACGAGCGACGCGAGCGCGAGCGAACCGAATCCCACGGCCGACCGCTGCAGCATCGCGCGACGTGTCACGGATTGTTCCTCAAACTGGAACATGGAGCATCTCACTTCACATAGATGAATTCGTTCGCCGCCAGGACGGTATGACAGAGCGCGTTCCATGCTTGCTGCTTCCGTGTCGTCGAGTCCGGTTCTGTACTGGCCAGGGCTTCTTCGATCTGAGCAAGAAACAGCTCGTGAGAGCGAATTTCTTCGTCCGTTGCGTCACGGCCATACGCGACCAGTAACAACTCTGTCAGACGCTGAGCATTCGATACGGGTTTCGCCTGCAGACTCTCGGCAAGTTTGTCGGAGCACTGCATGACGAAGTCACTGTTGAGCATCAGGAGTGCCTGAGGTGCGACCGTACTTGTCGCGCGATCCCCGGTGGGAATCGCGGGGTCGGGAAAATCGAGCAGCTGGAAAAGGTCGTAGACGTTATTGCGGATGACCGGCAGATACAGTGAGCGGCGGTCGCTGGTGTAATCCGTCAGGTCGATCGAAGTGTGATCAAACAGGTAGCCGCGATTCTTCACCTTCAGCACGGGGCCTCCGACAGTCGTGTCGAGTTTTCCGCTGACTGCAAGCAGAGAGTCCCGGACCTCTTCGGCAGACAGTCGCCGGACACTCGCCCGTCCGAGCAGCCGGTTTTCGGGATCACTTTCGAGCGTCGTCGGATCAGGGATGCTGGCCTGCTGCCAGGTGCTCGAGTTCAGGATCAGGCGGTGCAACGACTACAGCGACCAGCCATCCGAAATGAATCGCTGTGCGAGCCAGTCCAGCAGTTCCGGATGAGAGGGTAACTCGCCCAGCAGGCCGAAGTTTTCGGTCGTGCGCACGAGTCCTCGACCGAAATGCCAGCGCCAGACTCGATTGACAAACACCCGAGCTGTGAGCGGGTGCTGCGGGTCGATCAGCCAGTTCGCGAGTTGCTGCCTGCCGCTGGCAGTCGACGAAAACTCCGGTCGGTTTGCGCCGACAATGACCGGCGGCGTGTGACGCAGGACAATCTCGCCAAGCTTGAGCGGATCGCCCCGCACATGGATCGCGACATTGATGACGTCATCCTCCATAACGCCCATTGTTGCTGGGAGGTCAGGCCCTGCTGTTTCGAGCGCTGACAGTTCCGTCTTGAGTTTCGCGAGTTCCGCTCTGGTCTGTTCGGGATAAAGGGATTCAAGTTTCTCCGGTGATTCCTGACCGGCCGCAAGGCTGGCACGTGCCTGCTGGTCGGCCTCCGCGGTGAAGGCCTCAATGGCCTGTTTCCGAGCCGCGAGCCGGGCTTCAAACTCTGCCTGGATCGCTGTGGCTGTGGCGGACGGCAACAGGTGCTCGTGCCACCTGGCGACCTTTGTATAAGTATCCATCGTCCGGGTACTCTTGAAGATCCCGGCCAGTCCGTAGTAATCGGTGGCATCGATCGGATCGAACTTATGATCGTGGCAGCGAGCGCAGCCCAGCGTCAGACCCATGAAGACACGGCCGACGGTGTCGATCTGCTCATCGACGATATCCATCCGCATTTTCGCCTGATCCACTTCGGCCAGTACTTTGGGTCCGATGGACAGGAATGATGTGGCGATGAGCTGTTCGTGCTGTTGCGATTCCCGGTCGAACGGCAACAGGTCGCCCGCCAGCTGCTCCAGGACAAAGCGGTCGAACGGCTTGTCGTGGTTAAACGCTGAGACGACGTAATCACGATACCGCCAGGCATGGCCGTGTGCGATGTTTTCATCCAGACCGTTTGAGTCCGCGTACCTCGCCACATCAAGCCAGTGTCGTCCCCAGCGTTCTCCATAGGCCGGGGTGTCGAGCAAGCGATCGACCAGCTGCGAGAAGGCATCCGTGTTTTCATCTGCCAGGAAGTCGGCGATTTCGTCTGAAGTGGGCGGCAGGCCAGTCAGGTCGAATGTGACACGACGGATCAGAGTCCGCTTGTCGGCGAATGCTGCGGGAACCCGATCGATTGATTCCAGTTTCGCGAGGATAAAATTGTCGATCTCCGTTCGAGGCCACGCGGCATTCCGTACCTGTGGAATCGTCTGTTCAGCAGGTGGTTGAAACGCCCAATGGTCCGGATTCCTTGTGCGAATTCCCGACGGAGCGTTCTCAGGATACGGTGCCCCCTGTTCAACCCAGCGAACGATATCGCGGATCTGGCCTTCCGAGAGCTTGCCCTCCTTCGGCATCTTGAGATTCTCGTCCGCATGCCGGATCGCTCCAATCAGCAGACTCTGCTCCGGTTTTCCCGGTACGACTGCAGGCCCGGAATCGCCGCCCTTCAAGATCGCGGCCCGTGAGTCCAGACGCAGTCCGGCCCATTGTTTCTTCGGGCCATGGCACTGGTCGCAGTGTTCAGACAGCACGGGACGTACATTGGTTTCAAAGAATTGTGTCGGCTCAGCCGTGGCAGTCTCAGCAGGAGTGGTCTCCTGTGCGAGAAGTACCAGGCACATCAGCACACCCATGATCGGCGGTCCTTTCTTTTGAGCGTGCCTGCGACAACAAGAACAGTGACAACACACGCCACGACGTGCCAAGCATAGGCAGTGTTCGCAGAGTGAGCCAGCAGGAAGCGAATGTGCTGGCAGCGCCCGGGAAATTATCGTTGTGGTTTGATCTCCAGTCCCGGTGCTCCGGGACAACAGCGTGGCACCTGAGGCGACAGCCGTTCGTTCGTCAGCGGAATGGCGCCAGCCACCGGTGCCCGTTCCTGAAATCACAGCAAGAAGTCACCGGCGGCGATCGCCGTACCGCTCAGGGAATTCGTCGGTGTGGCCAACACAGCCAGTGTTCGGCATAATCCGGCCCTGATCATTTCAACGGTTTCGCGCATCGATCGAAAGGATTCCATGACTTTGTACTCTGCATCGATTGAAAGTGCATTTGCGCTGGCGATCGAGCGGTATGCGAATCTTGGCGTTGATGTGCATGTGGCTCTGAGCCAACTCGCGAAGATCCCCGTTTCGCTGCATTGCTGGCAGGGAGACGATGTCAGCGGATTTGAGAATTCCGGCCACGACATCGGAGGCGGCCTTGCGGTGACTGGCCGGTATCCGGGTAAGGCGCGCACGGCAGATGAACTTCGATCTGATCTGCAGGTCGCGCTGTCACTCATTCCAGGTCGGCATCGGTTGAATCTGCATGCCAGTTATGCGGAAACCGGCGGGCGGCAGGTGGAACGGAATGCGTTGCAGGCTGAGCATTTTCAGAGCTGGATTGCGTGGGCTCGGGAACATCAGCTGGGACTGGATTTCAATCCCACTTACTTCGCTCACGACAAAGCCGCTGATGGTCTGACTTTGACTCATCCGGATTCAGGAGTTCGCGAATTCTGGATCGAACACGGCATGGCCTGTCGACACATCGCGGCGACGATGGGACAGTCGCTGGGGACGCCATCCGTTTGCAACATCTGGATTCCGGACGGCATGAAGGACGTTCCAGTTGATCGCAGGCGGCCGCGAGAAGTGCTGACGGAGTCACTCGATCAGATCTTCTCCGAGGCTATGAATCCGGATCACATTCTGGATTCCGTTGAATGCAAGCTGTTTGGACTGGGCTCGGAAAGCTATGTCGCGGGATCGCATGAGTACTTTCTGGGCTACGCGATCACGAGAAAGAAGCTGCTCTGCCTGGATGCCGGGCACTTTCATCCGACCGAAGTGATCTCTGACAAAATCTCGGCCGTACTGAACTATGTCCCGCAGCTGTTACTGCATGTGAGTCGCGGAGTACGATGGGACAGCGACCACGTTGTGACGCTGACGGACGAACTGCAGGCAATCGCTCAGGAACTGGTGCGAGGCGAGTATCTCGATCGCGTCCATGTGGGCCTGGACTACTTCGATGCCAGCATCAATCGCGTCGCCGCATGGGTGATTGGTACTCGGTGTGTTCTGAAAGCGCTCCTCATGGCGCTTCTCGAACCGCTGGCGATGCTCCGAGGATGCGAACGCAGCGGCGATTTCACGTCTCGGCTGGCGATCCTTGAAGAACTCAGAACGTTGCCGTTTGGCGCGGTCTGGGACTACTACTGCATGAGTTCAAACGTGCCCGTTGGGCCAGCGTGGCTGGAAGTTGTAAAGCACTACGAACAGACCGTTCTGTCGCAGCGGGTTGGTTCGACCGCCCCGGCGCAAAGTGGATCATTCCATTCGTAGCCACGCTCGCCAGAGCGTGGGCAATTGCACGAACGAAACCCCACGCTCTGGCGAGCGTGGCTACGTCTCACGGACGGCCGCGCGAGGTATCGATGAATGCTCCGCCCATAATTCAGCTTCGCGGGTTGAGCAAGTCTTACGGCGGCGTTCACGCCCTCCGGGACATGACGCTGAACATTGCAGCGGGAGAGATTCACGCGATTTGCGGTGAGAACGGAGCTGGCAAGTCGACACTCATCAAACTGCTGACGGGAATCGTGGCAGAGGATCGCGGTGATGTTCTGGTCAACGGACAACCACTCATCACCGGCAGTGTGCAGGCTTCCGAAGACGTCGGCATTGCCGTCCTGCATCAGGAATCAACGGCATTCCCGGATCTCAACGCGGTCGACAACGTGTTTGTCGGTCGTGAGCTGACTTGTTTCGGTGGAATGCTTCTGGATCGCGCTGCGATGCGACAGCGCACTCAGGAATTGCTGAATCGGCTGGACACCGGGTTCAGCCTGAGAGTCCCGATCGGGGAGCTGACGCTGGCGCAGAGGCAGATGGTTGCACTCGCCCGAGCGCTGTCGCGGAAATGTCGGCTGCTGATCATGGACGAACCGACAGCGTCACTATCGGATCGTGAGACTCAAGTGCTGCTGCAGATTATTCAGCAGCTTCGCTCTGAGGGTGTGAGTATCCTGTACGTCAGTCACCGGCTTGCAGAAATCTTCGCGATTGCCGATCGTGTGACGGTGCTGCGTGATGGACGCCAAGTGGCTACTCACCGGATTCAGGACGTTACGACCAGCCAATTGATTCATGACATGGTCGGACGTGATGTTGCCGAAATGCATCGTCCGCCGAGGGACCGTTTCATTCCGGGAGAAGCAGTCCTGGAAGTGCAACATCTCACGTGCCATGGCGTATTCGACGATGTGAACTTCCAGGTGTGTGCCGGCGAGATTGTCGGACTCGCCGGTCTGGTGGGAGCCGGCAGGTCGGAAATTGCGCGAGCTGTTTTCGGGATCGATCGTTACGACTCAGGACGAGTCCGTGTGGCCGGGAAACAGCTTCGCTGTGGTTCTGTGCGGGATGCGATGGCCGCAGGGTTGGCGATGGTTCCGGAAGATCGGCAGTACGAAGGGCTTGTCCTGCCGATGACCGTGGGGGAGAACATTTCGCTGGCGATACTGAACTCGCTGACGCAATGGGGCTTGATCAGTCGCAGCCGGGAGTCCGCCACTGTCGATCAGCAACTGAATGACCTCGGAGTGAAGGCCGGCAGCCCTCGATTTTCCGCGGCCACTCTGTCGGGCGGTAATCAGCAGAAACTGGTGCTGGGAAAATGGCTGGCTCGCAGACCGCGCGTATTAATCCTTGATGAGCCGACTCGCGGTGTGGACGTCGACGCGAAGGCGCAGTTTCATCGATTGATCCGGAAACTGGCGGCCGATGGTCTTGCAACGCTGGTCATTTCGTCAGAACTGCCCGAACTGCTTTCTCTCTGTGATCGTCTGCTCGTGTTGCGCCACGGCCGAATCGCGGGTGAGTTGACGGGAGATACGGCCTCACAGGAGAGAGTCCTGTCACTGTCGCTGCAGGATCCGAATGTCTCCTGCAGCATCAGCCGCCACGCGCTAGCGTCCGGTTGTCCCGAAAACGTTGACTAGCGGATAGTGACTGATCGTTCTCGGCCGTTATCTACGGACAATTCATGACCCGTCCTCCTGCGAATAGAACTCTCCGATCGCTTGCCGCAATCGTCCGGCAGCGGGAGTTTTTTCTAATGCTCCTGATCGCTGTGACCTGCTCCGTCGTCGGTTGTTTCGACTCGAACTTTCTGTCGATCGAGGTGTGGCGCGAAATTCTCGTTCGGTGTGCGCCGGCGGCGATTGTAGCCTGCGGTGTGATGCTGGTGGTTGTGACCGGGGAAATCGATATCTCCGTGGGCTCCATGATGGCGCTGCTGGCGGCGATTCTGGGCCGGATGGTGTCGCCTGACGAAGCCGGACTGTCGTGTCTGATCGGGATTCCCGTAACGCTGTGTGCGGGCACTCTCATCGGACTGTTCACAGGCAGTCTGGTCGCGTGGGGACAAGTTCCCTCGATCATCGTCACGCTTGGCCTTCTCACAGCCCTGCGCGGGATCGCCACAATCATGATGGGCGGAGAAAACATTGACACCCTGCCCGAGAGTCTCAGTGCGCTGGCCAAGAGAGGACTGTTTGGCGTCCCGCTGAACGTCTGGACCGCGGCCGCGGTGATTGGTTTCACAGGCGTTTTGATTCGGCATACGCCACTGGGGCGGCGCCTGTATGCCCTGGGAAGCAGCCCGGAATCCGCGCGATTGACAGGGCTGCATGAGCGTCGCCTCAAGCTGTTCGTATTCGCGATGACCGGTTTCCTGACGGCGCTGGCGACCGTCGTCGATGTGCCGCGTCTGCCGAAGATCGAAGCGGGTATCGGTTCTGAATTCGAACTGCTGGTCGTGACGTGCGTTGTGGTCGGCGGTGTTTCGATTTCCGGCGGCCGGGGAACTCTGTCGGGCGTTCTGTTGGCCGTCGTGCTGATGACCATGATTCGCCCGGTGCTGACGTTTCTGGATATCGGAGAATCCGGTGAGAAGTGGACGAAAGCGATTCAGGGCCTGTTCATCCTGCTGGCGGTCATCTCCGACACGGCCTTCCGGCGACGTTCGGACAGGGAGTGTGCGGCATGAGCGCGTCGTCGCGACTTCGGGATTTCCGCTGGTGGCATGAGGCCGTTCTGGGCTTGCTGCTGATCGGCCTGTTGATTGTTGCCGGGAGCCTGATGCCGGGTTTTCTGAGAATCGAAGGCCAATGGCTTCTGTCTCGGCAACTGTGGGAATTCGCAATTCTGTCATTGGGAATGACGCTGATCATAATCACCGGCGGCATTGATCTGTCTGTCGGTTCGACGTTGGGCCTGTGTGCCGTGACGTTCGGGCTGTGCCATTCCGCGTCCGGCAGCCTCGTTGCATCCAGCCTTGTCTGCCTCGTCACGGGGGCAGCCTGTGGAGCATTCAATGGCATGCTGATTGCTCGATTTCGTGTCCATCCGCTGATCGTGACGCTTGCCACCTTTGCCGCGTTTCGAGGCATCGCTGAAGGGCTCAGTCAAGGCCAGGCCTGGTCGAAATTCGGAGATCGCTTTTCCGAACTGGCTCGCGGAACAGTTTGGGGAGTTCCGCTGCCAGGCTACATTTTCGTCGTGCTTGCCATTGGCTGCGCCGGCTTCCTCGCCAGAACTCCATCAGGGAGGTTTCTTTATGCCATCGGCCACAACGAACGAGCGTCGCGATTCTCAGGCATTGCCGTCGAGAAAATCCGGTTCTGCCTGTACACAGTTTCCGGATTGCTCGCGGGCCTGACGACACTGATCTACGTCGCCCGATTTGACACAGCAAAAGCCGACGCCGGCAAAGGCTTCGAACTCGACGTCATCACCGCAGTCGTGCTCGGCGGCACCAGCATCTACGGTGGTCGCGGCAACGTTGTGGGCACGACGCTGGGCCTACTGCTGATCCATGAAACTCGGTTGTTCGTCAGCCGTTATTGGAAGATTGACGAATTGAGATCCATCGTCATCGGCCTGCTGCTGATCGGAGCCGTGCTGATCTGTCAACTGGTCGCAGGCAGGGCTCGCAGGTAACTTGACGGGTGAATCCGAAGAATCTATTTGGAGTGCGGTGGCTCGATCCTGGTGCGCCGGGACTTTGTCATTTTGGAATTCTGCCCCACAGCTGTGAAGAGAACCGGAAAGCGGAGTCGAGCCTCCGCACTCGAGGTATGTGACCGCTTGGTTTCCCGTGTCTGGAACAACCTGATGAGCGAACACCAATATGTGGCCTTTCGTGCGGTCGATCGACCGCTGACCGATAAGGAACTGGCATTTGCCAGAACGCAGTCCAGCCGCGCGGAAATCTCGCAATGGTCGTTCGAAAACGAGTATCACTACGGCGACTTTCGCGGAGATGTCAACAAGCTGTTGCACTCCGGCTATGACGTATACGTCCACTACGCCAGCTACGGGACGCGGAATGTGTCGTTGCGGTTGCCGAACGGGCTGCCGTTTCCTGAAAAAATCTGGTCGAAGTATTTCGACATCGAAGGTCTGACGTGGACGAAGGATTCCAAAGGCAAAGGCGGAATTCTCGAACTGTCCCCATTCTCTGAAAGCGGCGAGCTTGAGGAGATATGGGAACCGGAGTCCTATATGGACGAACTGATCGAGCGGCGACGTCGCCTGATCATGGGGGACCTCAGAGCCCTGTATCTGATTTGGTTGTGTGCGACTGGCAGCGGCTACGCAGATCCAACGGAAATCGAACCACCGGTCCCGGTCGGCCTGGATCAGTTTATTGAGCCCTGCGGTGATGTTCTTGAATTCTTTGGGCTCGACCCATTGATGCTGACCGCTGCGTCCGATGGAACGCCAGCGATGAGTGCTTCCGCTGAAACGGATCCACACAAGACGGTGACCGATTCCATCGATTCGTTTACGGAAGCCGAAGTTCGCACCGTCCTGCGTCGATTTCTGACCGAAGACGCGAGCAGTGTGAAAGCAGAATTTCTGGCCCGATCCCGAAACTCGGTGGACATCGTTGCATGGCCGACCGTCGAGGGCAGTCGATCGTTTGAAGCACTTCTCGCACGCACGAGCCAGCTGCGTGACGAAGAGTCTCAGCGCGAGAAGAAAAGACTTGAAACAAAGGCAAAGCGCGAAGCAGAAAAAGCCGAACAACTACGGCAAGTTCGAATGAAAGAAATGGTCAAAGATCCTCAGCGCTGGCTTCGGGAAGCGGAAAAACTGGCGGACGCAAGAGGAACGGACAACTACAAAGCCGCAGCAGACGTGCTGGCCGATCTCCGTGAAGCGATCGGCGGAGATGAAGGCCGCACAATCACCGACAAGCAAGCGGCTCACCTGGCCAGGAAATACCCAACGCTGAATCAACTCAAATCGTCCCTCCGCAAACGCGGATTCCTGTCGTAAAATCGGTTCATGTTGACGAGCCGTGTGTGCAATTCAGCTTAAGTTGAAAGTTCGGCCTGACCACGTCCACTCACTGTTGAAAGAACCGGAAATGATCCGATGGAATCTGGCCAGTATTCTTGTAATCGCTCTCATCGCCATGAGTGCCGGCTGTTCGGAGAAAGAGCCATCCGGTGGCAGCCCTGCAGCAAAATCGGGAACTACAAGAACGGACGATATGAAGCTCGTCACGATCTGCCTGTTACCCAAAATCAAGGGTATCAGTTACTTCAGTTCGTGCTACAACGGAGCGAAG